>NZ_JBFAXI010000104.1:0-28826 GCF_040680735.1 Streptomyces sp. NPDC051987
GCGCCCCGCCCGGGGCGCGGCGCACCGCGCGGCCCGCCCGGAGGCCCGCGCGGTGCCCCACCGGCCGGTCCCTCAGTCGTCGTCGTCCTGGGTCGGCTCTCCGAGCAGGGCCTGGATCGCGTGCACGGCGCTGCCGTCGTGGTCGCTGCCGGCCGTGCCTCTCCCGGTCTGGATGTTGGCCGTGCGGTCCACCTCCAGGATGGAGTCGGCGTTCGAGTTGTCGAGCACGGTGATCAGGCTGCCGCCCGCGTGTGCGGGGGCCGCGGCAGCGCCGAGCAGCGCCGCCGTGAGGGCCGCCGCGGTGCGCAACCGCGTCACACGCCCACACCCTCGGGCTCGGGCTGGTCGAGCCGTTCCCGGGCGATGTTGCGCTCCAGCAGGGTGGTGGACGCCTTGACGCCGACACCGCCGGCCGCGTCGACCGAGGGCAGCCGGCCGTCCGCGGCCTTCAGCTCGCTCAGCGCCGAGTCCATCGCCTCGTGCGCGGCGAACAGGCAGGGCGTGGAGTAGATCGCGACGTCGACCCCGAGGTCGTCCAGCTCGCTGAGGGAGAGCCGGGGCGACTTGCCGCCGGCGATCTGGTTGAAGAGCAGCGGTTTGTCGCCGACGACCTTGCGGATGCGGCGGATCCAGTCCTCGCTGCGCACCCCGTCGACGAGGATCACGTCGGCGTCGGTGGCGGCGAGCCGCTCCGCGCGGTGCAGGATGTCGTGCTCGTCGGTGGCGTCCGTGCGGGCCACGACGACCAGGTCCTGACGGGTCTGCAGGACCTTGTCCAGCTTGTCCAGGTACTCCTCCAGAGGCAGCACCTGCTTGCCGTCGGCGTGTCCGCAGCGGCGCGGCCGCTTCTGGTCCTCCAGGATCACCCCGGAGGCACCGATCCGCTCCAGGCCCTCCACGACGTGGCAGGCGACCTCGGGGTCGACGTAGCCGTCGTCGATGTCGACGAGGAGATGGTGGTGCGGGAACGCGCCCCGCAGCCGCTGGACGAAGGCGACCATGTCGGGCCAGGCGATGAACCCGATGTCCGGCAGCCCGTAGTACGAAGCGGCGAAGCCGAAGCCCGATACGAACATCCCGTCGTAGTGTTTGGCCGCGATCGACGCCGAGTACATGTCATACACGCCGATCAGCGGGGTGGTCCCCGGCCCGGCGATCTGCTCGCGCAGCTTCTTCCCGTAAGTCAAGGTCCGGCTCCTCTGTGGGTGGGTGGCGCGGTGGCACGGACGGCCGCCGCGTCTCTACAGCCCTTTGCCAAGACAAGAGCATCTCTAGATACGCACGTGACTATCTCCGTGCGCGACCTTTACTCACTCCGATGGCGGATCGGTTTCACCGGAGAAACGTCACTGGCCGAGCCGTGCGGCCCAGGCGAGTCCCCCGCGGACATGGGCCAGGAAGGCCGGATCCCGGTAGGCCTCCCGGGCGTGGCCGAGGGCCGTGTAGAACACCCGTCCGGCCCCCTGCTCCCGGCACCAGGCCAGCGGGTGGTCATCCCCCATCCCGCCTCCGTCGTACGACGTCTCGTCGGCGCGCAGCAGCACGCGCACCCGGCCGCGCGGGTTGTCGCGGAAGTCGTACCACTCGTCGGTGACGTCCCACACGGCGGGCAGGTGCCGGGTCGCGGGGTGGTCGTGGTCCTCGACGAGCACCCGGCCCGGCTGGTACTCGGGGTGACGGTCGAAGCGGGCGCCGAGGAGCTCGCCGTAGTACGGCCAGTCGTACTCCGTGCAGGACGCCGCGTGCACGCCGGCGAAGCCTCCGCCCGCCGCCACGTAGGCGGCGAGCCGCGCCCGCCCGGCCGGCGTCAGGATCTCGCCGCTGGTGGAGAGGAAGACGACGGCCGCGTATCCGTCCAGGGGCCGATCGAGGGCGGCCGGGTCCTCGGTGACGTCCACGTCGAACCCGGCGAACTCCCCCACGGCGGCCACGGCGTCGGGGATCGAGTCGTGCCGGTAGCCGGCGGTGCGGGTGTGGACGAGCAGTCGAAGGGCCATGCCCGCATGATCGCCCACCCCGGGCCCGGCTCAAAGGCCCGGTGTGGGCACGCTGTTGTCGGGCGGGCCGCCGTCGCCGTTGGTAGGCAGGTCACCGCGCTGCACCGGCTGGTCGTCGGTGAAGGCCGGGTCGGGGGTCGGCAGCAGGGCGTCGAGTTCGGCGGCGGTGGGGCGGTGGACGGCGCGCAGCGCCTTGCCCAGCACCGCGCCGGAGACCCCGCCCTCGCCCTCCAGCCACACCACGCAGTCCTTCTCCGACACCTCGTACTTGTGCTGCCCCGCGTAGCGCAGGTGGTCGGTGTAGAGGTGGATGACGGCACCGGTGCGGTCCGCGTACGCGGCGGAGAAACCGTCGTCGCCCTGTACACCGACGGACTGCTGGGCCAGGGTGAAGCCCGGCGCTTCGGTGACGTAGACCAGCTTCGGGTCCATGCCCAACGCCGCCGCCTTGGAGGCCAGTTCGGCCGGATCGGCGGGAGCTCCGGATGCGCCGGGGCCCGCCTTCTCGGTTCCGCACCCGGTGAGCAGGGCGGCGGCGAGCAGCAGGGTCGGCAGGACGCGCACGGCACGGATCATGCGCCCATCGTGCCGCACAGGTGTTCCACAGGGGAGCGGTTTTCTCGGCGCCCCGAGAAGCCGGTGCTCCACCGCTCACCGGGAGCCCCGGCCGGGTGTCCGATTCCTTCAAGACCGGCGTCCGGCCGCCGCCTACGGTGACGGCATGACTCCACGATGCGCCGTGCTCGGTCTCGTCACCTCCGACCTGGCCGCCTCCCTCGCCTTCTACCGCCGCCTGGGCCTCACCTTCCCGCCGGGCGCCGAGGAACAGCCGCACGTCGAGGCCGAGCTGCCCGGCGGGCTCGTCCTCGCCCTGGACACGGAGGAGACGATCCGTTCCTTCCACCCGGCCTGGCGCCCGCCGTCCGACGGCGGCCGGGTCTCCCTCGCCTTCCGCTGCGACTCCCCCGCCGAGGTCGACGCGCTCTACGACGACCTGGTCGGCGCCGGTCACCACGGCGAGCTCAAGCCGTGGGACGCGTTCTGGGGCCAGCGGTACGCCACGGTGCACGACCCCGACGGCAATGGCGTCGATCTGTTCGCGCCGCTACCCGCCGAGTAGCCCGGTCAGCGGCAGCCCCGCCAGCTCCCGTACGTCCCGGGCGAGATGGGGCTGATCCGCGTAGCCGGCCCGGACCGCCGTCTCGGCGAGCGGAACCCCGCACCGGGCGAGCGCGAGCGCCCGCTGCATCCGCAGCACCCGGGCGAGCGTCTTGGGGCCGTAGCCGAAGGCGGCCCGGCTACGGCGCTGCAACTGGCGTGCCCCGAGACCGAGTTCCCCGGCGGCGGCCGCCACGGACCACCCGGCGTCCAGGACGTCGACCAGCCGTCGCAGCGAGGGGTCCGGAGGCAGACCCCTTTCCAGGGCGATCTCCTCCAGCGCGGCGGCCGGGTCGGCCGCACCCGCGATCCGGTCCCGCAGCCGCCGCACGTCCCCCGCCGGCCACAGGTCGCTCAGCTCGACCCGCTGATCGAGCAGCTCGTACGCCGGGACGCCGAGCAGGGCGGGCGCGGTGCCGGGACAGAGACGCAGGCCCACCCACGCGCCTACGCCGCCCCCGGTGACGTACGCGCGCGTGTCGGGCCCGGCGACCAGCAGCCGCCCGTCGTGCCAGAGCAGATCCATGCACCCGTCGGGCAGCACCCGCCCGTCCCCGACAGGGGTGTTCACCCACACGACCGCACCGGGAAGCCGAGACGCCCGCTCCTTGTACACGGACGCCAGCGTAGTCGCGCCCCTTCAGGTGGGCGGAGGAGATACGCGTGATCGCCGCCGCTTCATGACAGAGCGCGACGATCGAATACGGTCAGTGTGTATACGCTCCGTGATCTGGCCCTGGCCCCGCTACCGGGATCGTCGCTGTCCATGGTGACCGCTGTCAGTCGGTCGGGCGTGGGCCGGTTGGTGTGGCGTCGCTGGAGCGGACGGCGTATCCGAGGTTCAAGAGGCTGATCTCGGAACGGGAGTTGCGGGAGTTCTTCACCCCGTCGGTGGAGGAGGTGGCGTGGGCCCGTGAGCGGACGCATGACCGCCCGGGGCGGGTCCTGGCGCTGCTGGTGATGCTGAGGTCCGCGGCACGGCTGGGCCGTGTCCCCAAGATCGGGGAGATACCCGAGGTGGTCGTGGCTCACGTGTGCGATCAGGCGGGGCTCGCTGTGGGGACGGTGCCGGAGACGGACTCCGAGCGGAGCGAGGAGCGCTACCGTTCCGCCGTACGTGACTGCTTGGAGCTGAGGCACAGGCCGGGCGAGGCCCGCGTGGTTGCGGAGGCGGCGATGCGGGGGGCGGCGCCGCCGTCCGGGCGATCGTCGTGCTCCGCCATCTGTCGGACCCACAGCTGCGGGAGGAGATCACCAGGGCAACGTACAAGGCCGAGGCATACAACGGGTACACGAAGTGGCTGCACTTCGGCGGAGATGGCTACCTGCGCTCCCGCGATCCCGAACTCCAGCAGAAGGCCGTCAAGTTCCTCGACCTGATGGCCAACAGCATCATCTTCTCCACCACCGCCGACATGACCGACACCCTGAGCCAGACGGCCGCCCAAGGCCGGGAGGTGAACCCCGACGACATCGCCGCGCTCAGCCGGCACCGCAGGGACAACGTGCTGCGCTTCGGCGACTACGACACCGCCACCCTCCACATCCCGCCCGGCCCGTACGACAGCGCGCTTCGCCTTCCTGCGGGTGGTTTCCGACAGTGGGGCGGCCGAGATCGGCGGCCAACCGGAATACGCGCCTGCCGAGACGGCCCGGACCTGAATCCGTCAGAGGCTGTAAGAGATCCGGCCCGGCCGTACATCTCCCGGCTGACGGCCGTTGACGGACGGAACATGGAGGTGCTGTGAGACGACGACGAACAACCGCCAGGGAGTACGGGGACCCGGCCGGACACCGGGCCCTGGAGGCTCTCTATACGGCTCATGCTGATCGGGTCCTGGCGTATCTGCTGCACCGTACGGACCGGGAGACAGCACAGGACATCCTCTCGGAAACCTTCGTACTGGCCTGGCGCAAGTCCGGGTCCGTACCCGACGATGCCCTGCCGTGGCTGCTCGCCTCGGCCCGGCGGCTGCTCGCCAACCGCGTGCGGTCCGATCAGCGGCACCGCGCACTGACCGAGCGCCTGGCGGTGATGGCCGACCGGACAGGGGCTGCGGAGATCGGGGACGCGATAGGAACGCGTGCCGAGGTGGCCGCCGCGCTGTCGGCGCTTTCTGAACAGGACCGGGAAGTACTCGTGCTGAGTGCCTGGTACGGCCTGACGGCCAAACAGGCGGCCGTGGTCGTGGGCTGCACGGCCACTGCCTTCGCTGTGCGCCTGCACCGGGCGCGCAAACGGTTCAGGGCAGCGCTGCCCCGTGCAGGCCATGCACAGCCGATCCATGGCGCTCTTGCCCAGCCCCACTTCACCCAACGGGAGTCAGCATGAAGCAGACCGTCACCCAGCACGGCCAGGCGCCCGACCTCGCCGCCATCCGCGCCCTGCGCCCCGACGGCACCGAAGGCTGGGCAGCGTCCGCAGACGGCCAGGCCGTCCTGCGGGAGATCCTGCGCCGCACCGAGCTGCCGCGTGCCACGGCCGGTTCCGGCAGACGCCGGAACCTGTTCATGGTGGGTACGGTCACGGCCGTCCTCCTCGGGGCCGCCACAACGGCTGCCGTAGCCACATTCGGGCCATGGGGCGAGGACGGGCGCAATGTCATGTGCGCCCGCACCCTGTCGCCCGAGGCGGACCTGAGCCAGCTGCCACTCAAAGCCATGAAGGATTTCGATCCGCAGGACGCGGCGCGTTCCTGCGCGGCGTCCTGGGACCGGATGTGGAACCAGGCGGCGCAGGACACAGTGCCACAGACCCCCAGGCCAACCCGGTTCGCGGCCTGCTATTTCCCCAACGCGCAGCCCGACAGCGGCGAGTCCTCCGCCACCGACGGCCATGCGAAACTCGGCGGGCCGGTGATCTACCCGGCGGACGGCTACCCCACGAAAAAGGCGGCCTGCGCGTCCATCGGTTCCAGGCCCGTGGCCGGCGGTTGAGGCGGACTGGGGTCGGCCAGGTCCAGTCTGTCTGAAACCGGCGGAGATGACAGTGGGCAAGAGAAGTCCTCTTCTCGGTCATCACTCTGCGTATTCACAAGCCGAGGGATGTGCCCCAACAACAGGTCTCGGCTGGCGGAGGAACTGCGCGACCAGCCACGACGAACGCGCGCCCCGCCGTCGTCGCGAACCCCCGCCCCGAACCCGGCGTCGGCCCTCAGGCCTCCGGCTTCCGCGGCGGCGGATGGCTGCTCTTCACGTGCGCGCGCAACCGCGCCGTGACGTCCTCCGGCGGCAGGAACCGGGACCACCGCTCCGGGAACTCCGACGGCATGTCGGGGTCGTCGGGATCGCCGGGATCGGCCTCCCGCGCCGCGGCCGCGCGAGCCACGTACTCGGCGACCTGGGCCTCCCGCAGCCGCTCGTTGGCGGCCCGCGCCGCGGCCGTCGCGGCGGCCGGCCAGACCCGGTCGATCGCGGCGTTCACGGCGGCGCCGACCAGCACGGCGAAGGCCGACACGCCGATCCACAGGAGCACGGCGACGGACGCGGCGAGCGAGCCGTAGATCGTCGCGCCCTCGATGGTGCTGGTCAGGTAGATGCGGAGCAGGAAGCTGCCGAGGACCCACATGGCCAGGGCGACCAGCGAGCCGGGCACGTCCTCGATCCACGGCGAGCGCACCGGCACGGAGACGTGGTACAGCGTGGTCAGGAAGACGATGGACAGGACGATCACCACGGGCCAGTACAGGACCTGGACGAGCGTCTCCGACCAGGGCACCACCCCGACCACCGCGTCGGGACCGGCCACCATCAGCGGCAGCGCGACCGAGCCGATCAGCAGCGCGGCGATGAAGAGCAGGAAGGAGACGATCCGGGTCTTCACGATGCCCCGGACGCCGTCCAGGCCGTACATGACGGTGATGGTGTCGATGAAGACGTTCACCGCTCGGGAGCCCGACCACAGGGCGAACAGGAAGCCGATGGAGATGACGTCCGGGCGGCCGCCCTTCATCACGTCGTTCAGGATCGGCTCGGCGATCTCCTTGACGCCTTTGTCGGACAGGACCGTGCGGGAGGCCTCCAGGAGGTTGGCCTCCAGGCTGGCGATGGTGTGGGCGCCGGTCCAGTCGTCGACGTAGCCGAGCAGTCCGATGAGCGAGAGCAGCAGCGGTGGCACGGACAGCAGGGTGAAGAAGGCGGCCTCGGCGGCGAGGCCGAGGATGCGGTACTCCATGCAGGAATTGACGGTGTCCTTGAGCAGCAGCCAGGCCGTCCTGCGCTTGGAGACGTTCCGGTAGAGGGCTCGGGCCCGGTGGAGGCGGCCGGAGGGCCGCTCGGGGGTATCGCTTGCTGGCTGCACGCCCTAACGGTATCCGCCGCCCGGGGCCGTCCTCACCTCATGGGGCACCGGCCGGGGCGGGCGCGCTGAGCGGGGCCGTCGTGTCAGGGTGGAGACCACCACCACCGCCCTGGGTAGGTTCACCTACATGGCAGGCAACACCACGCACACCGTGACCAACCAGCCGCCCCCACTGGCCGGGTACGACCTGTTCGGAGCCGACCGGGCGCTGGCCGAGGCCGTCGAGCGGCACACCGGCCCGGAGCTGCTCGACGAGGTGCGCGCCGAGCTGTCGGGGATCGGCACCTCGGCCGGCTCGGCGCAGGTCCAGGAGTGGGCGGCACAGGCGAACGAGTACCCGCCGAGGCTGCGCACCCATGACCGCTACGGCCACCGGATCGACGAGGTGGAGTTCCATCCCGCCTGGCACCGGCTCCTCGGCAAGGGCGTCGGCGCGGGCCTGACCACCGGCTGGGCGCGGCCGTCCGGGCACGTCCGGCGCGCCGCCGCGTTCCTGGTCTGGACCCAGGTCGAGGCCGGCACCTGCTGTCCGCTGTCCATGACCAACGCGGCGGTGCCCGTGCTGCGCGCCGAGCCGGAGCTGGCCGCCGCCTGGGAGCCGCTGCTGACCTCGATGATCTACGACCGTGAGCTGCGGCCCGCCGCGCGGAAGGCCGGCGCCCTCTTCGGCATGGGCATGACGGAGAAGCAGGGCGGCAGCGACGTACGGGCGAACGCGACCTCAGCCGTGCCGCTCGCCGAGGCCGGGACGTACTCCCTCACCGGCCACAAGTGGTTCTGCTCGGCACCGATGTCGGACGGTTTCCTGGTGCTGGCCCAGGCGCCGGCCGGGCTCACCTGTTTCCTCGTCCCCCGGGTCCTGGCGGACGGCACCCGCAACGTCTTCCTGCTCCAGCGACTCAAGGACAAACTCGGCAACCGGTCGAACGCGTCCGCCGAGGTGGAGTTCGACGGGACCTGGGCGCGGCGGGTGGGCGAGGAGGGGCGCGGGGTCCGGACCATCATCGAGATGGTCGCCGCGACCCGGCTCGACTGCGTGCTGGGCTCCGCGGGCCTGATGCGGCAGGCGGTGGTGCAGGCCGTGCACCACGCCACGCACCGCGAGGCGTTCGGCGGGCCGCTGGCCGACAAGCCGCTGATGCGCAACGTGCTGGCCGACCTGGCGGTCGAGTCGGAGGCCGCGACCACCCTCGCGCTGCGGCTGGCCGCCGCCTGTGACGACGGCAGCGAGTCCGAACGGGCGCTGCTGCGGCTGGCGTTGCCGGCCGCCAAGTACTGGGTGACCAAGCGCTGCGCGCCGCTGGTCGTGGAGGCCGCGGAGTGCCTGGGCGGCAACGGCTACGTGGAGGAGTCCGGTCTGCCCCGGCTGGTCCGCGAGTCCCCGCTCAACTCCGTCTGGGAGGGCGCCGGCAACATCCAGGCCCTGGACGTGCTCCGCGCGCTGCACCGCGAACCCGGCGCGCTGGACGCCTACCTCCAGGAGATCGGCCGCGCCCACGGCGCCGACCACCGCCTGGACCGCGCGGTCAAGGACCTCTTCTCCCAACTGGCCGACCTGGAGGGCATGGAGGGTCGCGCGAGGCGCCTGGTGGAACGGCTTGCGACGGTCCTCCAGGGTTCCCTGCTGGTCCGCTTCGCCCCACCGGAGGTGGCGGACGCCTTCTGCGCATCGAGGCTCGGCAATGACTGGGGCTCCACTTTCGGCACCCTGCCGAGCGGCCTTGACCTCACGGCGGTGGTGGACCGGGCCCGGGTGACTGTCTGACCGACGGGACATGCCCTGCCTGAAGGGGCGCGAGGAACTGCGCGAGCACCCCCCACCACCGTCAGCCGCCGACGAACCGGGCAGCCCGCCCCCTGCCGCGCACGGTCAAGGCGCCGCAGGCTGCGGCGGGGGTGGTGCTGCGCCGACACGGCACCACCCCCGCCTCGGCGGCCCGAGACGGGCCGCTGACGCCACGGCGTCGGCTCAAGTTTCGGCCACCCTCCGCCCGTCCACCAGGGTTGCAAGGGGTTGCAACATCTCGGTGACTGTGTGCGGACCGTGTGCCTCCGGCGCCGTGAAACGGCAGTATGAGACGCGCAGTCGGACCGGAAACCGCCGCCCGGACGGCTTGACAGCGACTCAGCGATGCCTTTTCGAGGCGTATCCGGGAGGACCTCAGTGGGGAACCCGCCGATGGACGTGGCGCGACTCGTCGTGAAGGACGCGGCGCAGGCGGCGCGGGTGCTGAACGAGGTGCGCGAGGCCAGACTCGCCGGACAGCGTGGGCGGCTCGCGCCCCGGCCGGTGATCGAGCAGTCCTGGGGACGGATGCTGCGCAGCGGTGTCGACCCCGACCACGGCTTGCGCTCGGGGCTGCTGTCCGCCGACGAAGTCCGCCGCAGACGCGAGGAGTCACCGCTGAAGGACGTGCTGCCGGTCCTGCGTGAGGGGCTGCTTTCGGTCGCGGACGCCGCGCAGCACATCATGGTGGTGGCCGATGCCGACGGCCGGGTGCTGTGGCGGGAAGGGTCCTCGCCGGTGCTGCGCAAGGCGGACGGGGTCGGCTTCGAACTCGGCGCGGACTGGCGCGAAGACGTCGTCGGCACCAACGGGGTCGGCACCGCGGTGGTGGAGCGCAGGCCGGTGCAGGTGTTCGCCGCCGAGCACTTCGTCCGCGCGCACGTCTCCTGGACGTGTGCCGGCGCCCCGATCACGGATCCCCGGGACGGCAGCCTGCTCGGGGTGGTGGACGTCAGCGGCCCGCTGGAGACGATGCATCCGGCCACCCTGGCCTGGGTGAGCTCGGTGGCGAGGCTCGCCGAGGCCCGGCTGCGTCAGACGCACCTGGAGGCGCTGGAGCGGCTGCGGGCGGTGGCGGCTCCGGTGCTGGCCAGGCTCGGCGGGCGGGCGCTGGTGGTGGACGCCGACGGCTGGACCGCCGCGGTCACCGGCATGCCGTATCCACGGCGGCTCGCGCTGCCCAAGTCGCTCTCCCCGGGCCGCAGGTGGCTGCCCGCGCTCGGGCTGTGCGCGGTGGAGCCGCTGGCCGGGGGCTGGCTGCTGCGGGCGGTGGACGAGCCGGCGCCGGCGGGCGGGGGCCGGCTCGTGCTCGACCTGGCCAGGCCCCGCCGCCCCTCGGTGACGGTCGGCGTCGGCGCCGGTTCCTGGTCCCGTGAACTCAGTCCCCGGCACGCCGAGTTGCTGTACCTGCTGGCGGTGCGGCGAGGCGGGCGCAGCGCGGCCGGGCTGGCCGAGGACGTCTTCGGGGACGCCTCGCGGACGGTGACCGTACGCGCCGAGATGTCCCGGATCCGGCGGTACCTCGGGGCCCTTCTGGAACACCGGCCGTACCGCTTCCGCGGGGACGCCGAGATCGAGGTGCTGCTCCCCGACGACCCGAGCGACCTGCTGCCGTACTCGACCGCCCCGGCCGTGGCCGCGGGCCGGGCAGCGGGCACCCGGCCCGGCTGAACGCCCCGTTCCACCGGACGTATTTACCGCATCCAGGGCATCCGAGGAGGTATCTTCCGCGGATTTGCGCGGTCTTCGAGGTACGGCGACTCCGGCTGCCGTAGCATCCGAGGTACGGGCCTCCCCACCTGCTCCTTGGTCAACGCTCGGACCATGAGGCGCAGTTGGCCCGCCTCGGGAGGACACATGAAGCATCGCGGCAGACACCGGCGGCGCAGACGGGGTGCGGCGCTGCGCGCGGCCCTGGCCGGGACCGCGCTGGCGCTCACCGCGACGGCCACGATCGTCAGTGCCTCGCAGGCCACGGTCGCCGCGGATCCCGGCGCGCTCAAGCCACTGACCTCCACCGCCGACACCGCCCGGCTGCAGCTCCAGGAACACCTCGTGGCGCGCCGCTCGCTGGACCGGCTCGCCTCGGCGATGGGCGGCACGGTCGGCGTGGCCGACGTCCTGGCCGAGGCCGACCACACCCTGCGCCGGGCGGCCGACTGCGACTCCGGCGACCGGGAATCGCTGCCGGTCACCCCGGCCGCCGCCGAGGCGTACTGCTGGGACCCCACCGACACGCTCACCGACGACTGGCAGCCGGCCTCGGTGACCACCTCCTCCGACGCGGACGACGACGGCCTGTGGGGCGCCAACCGGGTCGTCCTGGCCGGCTGGACGCACAGCACCTCCACCGGCCCCGCCGCCTCCCGGGGCCTGGCCAGGGTCGCGGTGATCAACGACAACGACCCCGCCCACCCCTCCTACGCCTGGGTCCTGCTGACCGTGCCCAGCGCCGACGGCAGCACCTACCGGGGTCTGACCTCGCAGGTCTCCGGCCTCGCCTGGTACGAGGACAAGCTCCTGGTCACCACCGTCCAGGGCAGCGCCGAGGCGCTCTACGTCTACGACCTCAACCGCATCCAGCGCACCTCGGTGCTGAGCGAGGCGATCGGCCGGGTGCGCGGCGGCTGGTCGGCCGACGGCTTCCGGTACGTCATGCCGGCCGTGGGCTCCTACCGCTTCACCGACGGGGCCTGCTCCCGGACCGGCGCGCCCTGTCCCGGCGCGCTCTCGGTGGACCGGGGGACGGCCCCGGACAGCCTGGTCCTGGGCGAGTGGACGCCCGCCGGCGGTGATCGGCACGCCCGGCTGTGGCGGTACGCGTTCGACGAGAACCCACGGCGTGGCGGACTGCTGGCCACGGACACCTTCGGCCGGGCCGACGCGGTCGAGGCCTACCGGACCGGGGCCTCGGAGATCCGGGGTGTCCTGTCGTACCGGCCGCCGGGCGCGACGGGCTCCGAGTGGTACGTGGGGCACCTGCCCGGCGCGATGGACGGGCACGGCAGCCTGTGGCGCCAGGACTCCAGGGGCGCGCGGGCGGCCGACTGCGGCTCGGACGCCTCGCACCGCTGCTGGTCCGAGGGCACCGGCTCGCTCTCCTACGCCCCGGACACGGGCGAGGTGTGGTCGGTCACGGACCGCATGCTGTTCTCGGTGCCGTTGCGCTCGATCGACGCGTCGCTCGGCTAGCGGCTGTCGACATGTCCGGGGCCGGGATGATTGCCTGGCCCGCATGAGCAGCATCGCCGTGACCACCTGGTCCCTGGAGCAGACCTCCCCGGACGACCTCCGCCCCGCCGCCGCCCCGGACGGGTACCCGGTCCGCGTCGTCCGCGCCGAGGTCCCCTCCCCCGAGTTCAGCCGCTTCCTGTACGCCTCGGTCGGCGGTGACATCCGCTGGACCGACCGGCTGGGCTGGAGCCACGCACGCTGGCAGCAGTACCTGGCGCGGCCCGGCGTGGAGACCTGGGTCGCATACGACCGGGGCACCCCGGCGGGCTACGTCGAGTTCGACCCGCAGGACGACGGGGTCGTGGAGATCGCCTACTTCGGTCTGCTCCCGGCGTTCCGGGGCCGCCGCATCGGCGGTCACCTGCTGTCGTACGGCGCCGCCCGCGCCTGGGACCTGGCGGAGCGGTGGGCCGAACGGCCGCCGACGAAGCGGGTGTGGCTGCACACGTGCAGTCTGGACGGTGAGCACGCGATGGCCAACTACCAGCGGCGGGGGTTCCGGCTGTTCGACACCAAGGTGGCGGAGCAGCCGGACGTCCCGGCGCCCGGACCGTGGCCCGGGGCGCGCACCACCGCGTGAAACGGGGCGTGACCCACCACACTCTGTCTCAGTATGCAGAATAGTTTGGTCCGTATCGCGGACGACGGTGGACTGCCCCGAGATCCGCGTGACACGCTTCCGTCATGTCTGGAACTGGAATCGCCTTGGTGAGTCGGCGGCACGTCGACCTCGGCCGCATGTCCAGCGCCATCTGTCCGGCGGGCTGAGAGCACAGCACCGCCGCGCCCTCCTGTCCCGGACCCTTTCCCTGCGCAGCGCCGCGCAGACATGCCCCATGCGCCCCTAAGCGCAGGTCAGAGCCTCCCTTCCGTCGCTGTCCCGAAGGACGTCATATCGCCATGGCCGCCACCCCACAGAACCCTGCCGCCTCCGCGCCCCGCCGCAAGGTGAGCCGTCACCGCGGCGAGGGGCAGTGGGCGATGGGGCACCACACCCCGCTCAACGGCAACGAGCAGTTCAAGAAGGACGACGACGGTCTCAATGTGCGGACACGCATTGAGACGATCTACTCCAAGCGCGGCTTCGACTCGATCGACCCAAACGACCTGCGCGGCCGGATGCGCTGGTGGGGCCTGTACACCCAGCGCAAGCCCGGCATCGACGGCGGCAAGACCGCCGTCCTGGAGCCGGAGGAGCTGGACGACAAGTACTTCATGCTGCGGGTGCGGATCGACGGCGGCCGGCTCAGCACCCGGCAGCTGCGGGTGATCGGCGAGATCTCGCAGGAGTTCGCACGGGGCAGCGCGGACATCACCGACCGGCAGAACATCCAGCTGCACTGGATCCGGATCGAGGACGTGCCCGAGATCTGGAACCGGCTCGAGGCGGTCGGACTCTCCACCACCGAGGCGTGCGGCGACTGTCCGCGTGTGGTGATCGGCTCGCCGGTCGCCGGCATCGCCGAGGACGAGATCATCGACGGCACCTGGGCCATCGACGAGATCCACGAGCGGTACATCGGCAGCAAGGAGTTCTCCAACCTGCCGCGCAAGTTCAAGACGGCGATCTCCGGCTCCCCGCTGCTCGACGTGGTGCACGAGATCAACGACGTGGCGTTCGTCGGCGTCGAGCACCCCGAGCACGGACCCGGCTTCGACCTGTGGGTCGGCGGCGGCCTGTCCACCAACCCGAAGATCGGGGTCCGGCTCGGCGCCTGGGTGCCGCTGGCGGAGGTGCCGGACGTCTGGGCCGGCGTCGTCGGCATCTTCCGGGACTACGGATACCGCCGGCTGCGCACCCGCGCCCGCCTGAAGTTCCTGGTCGCCGACTGGGGCCCGGAGAAGTTCCGCCAGGTGCTGGAGGACGAGTACCTCAAGCGCGCACTGGTCGACGGCCCCGCCCCCGGCGAACCGGTCCAGCGCTGGCGCGACCACGTCGGTGTGCACCGGCAGCGGGACGGCAACTTCTACGTCGGGTTCGCCCCGCGCGTGGGCCGCGTGGACGGCGCCACCCTGGCGAAGATCGCGGACCTCGCCGAGGCGCACGGCTCGGGCCGGGTGCGGACCACCGTCGAGCAGAAGATGATCATCCTCGACGTGGTGGAGGCGCAGGTCGAGTCGCTGGTCGAGGCCCTGGAGGCGCTGGACCTGACCGCCAAGCCGTCCCCGTTCCGGCGCGGCACCATGGCCTGCACCGGCATCGAGTACTGCAAGCTCGCCATCGTCGAGACCAAGCAGCGCGGCAGCTCGCTCATCGACGAGCTGGAGCGCCGGCTGCCCGAGTTCGACGAGCCGCTCACCATCAATCTCAACGGCTGCCCGAACGCCTGCGCCCGTATCCAGGTGGCGGACATCGGTCTCAAGGGCCAGCTGGTCCTGAACGACGCGGGCGAGCAGGTCGAGGGCTACCAGGTCCACCTGGGCGGAGCGCTCGGCCTGGAGGCCGGGTTCGGTCGCAAGGTCCGCGGTCTCAAGGTGACCGCGGAGGAGCTGCCGGACTACGTCGAGCGGGTGCTGCGGCGCTTCCAGGCGGAGCGCGAGGACGGCGAGCGGTTCGCCGCCTGGGCCGCCCGCGCCGGCGAGGAGGCCCTCTCATGAGCGAGCGTGCCGCTCCCTTCTACTGCCCCTACTGCGGTGACGAGGACCTGCGTCCGAATGACGAGGGTCACGGCGCCTGGGAATGCGCGGCCTGCAACCGCGCATTCCAGCTGAAGTTCCTCGGGCTGCTCGCCCGGGGGCTGAAGCAGTCCGAAGCCGGAGGGGAACAGTCATGACCACCGCTCAGGAAGAGCGCACGACCGCGGAGTTGAAGGCGCTGGCCGAACAGGCCGGCCGTGACCTCGAAGACGCCTCCGCCCTGGAGATCCTCCAGTGGGCGGTGGACACCTTCGGCAAGGGCTTCTGTGTGACCTCCTCGATGGAGGACGCGGTGGTGGCGCATCTCGCGTCCCGCGTCCGCAAGGGCGTGGACGTCGTCTTCCTCGACACCGGCTACCACTTCCCGGAGACCATCGGGACCCGGGACGCGGTCGAGGCCGTGATGGACGTCAACGTCATCACCCTGACCCCCCGTCAGACGGTCGCCGAGCAGGACGCCGAGTACGGGCCGAGGCTCCACGACCGGGACCCGGACCTGTGCTGCAGGCTCCGCAAGGTCCAGCCGCTGGAGCGGGGCCTGACGAACTACACGGCCTGGGCGACCGGGCTGCGCCGCGACGAGTCGCCCACCCGCGCGAACACCCCGGTCGTCGGCTGGGACGAGAAGCGGCAGAAGGTCAAGATCTCCCCGATCGCCCGCTGGACCCAGGACGACGTGGACGCCTACGTCGCCGAACACGGCGTGCTGACCAACCCCCTGCTGATGGACGGCTACACCTCCGTCGGCTGCGCCCCCTGCACCCGGCGGGTGCTGGAGGGCGAGGACGCGCGCGCCGGCCGCTGGGCCGGGCGGGCCAAGACCGAGTGCGGACTGCACGGATGACGACCACCGGGCCTTCGACGAACCAGGAGGACAACGTGACGACCGGAGCCACCGTCTGGCTCACGGGTCTGCCGAGTGCCGGCAAGACCACCATCGCGTACGAGCTGGCCGGCCGGCTGCGCGAGGAGGGCCACCTCGTCGAGGTGCTCGACGGCGACGAGATCCGCGAGTTCATCTCGGCGGGCCTCGGCTTCAGCCGCGAGGACCGGCACACCAACGTGCAGCGCATCGGCTTCGTCGCCGAGCTGCTGGCCCGCAACGGCGTCAAGGCGCTCGTCCCGGTGATCGCCCCTTACGCGGACAGCCGCGACGCGGTACGCAAGCGCCACGCGGAGAACGGCACCGCGTACGTCGAGGTGCATGTGGCGACCCCGGTCGAGGTGTGCTCCGTACGCGACGTGAAGGGTCTGTACGCCAAGCAGGCCGCGGGTGAGCTGACCGGGCTGACCGGTGTCGACGACCCGTACGAGGAGCCCGAGGCACCCGATCTGCGGATCGAGTCGCAGCACCAGAGCGTGCAGGAGTCCGCGGCGTCCGTGTACGCCCTGCTGAGCGGGAAGGGACTGGCATGACGACGACCGTGGCGGCTCACGGCGAGGGCACGGGCACCCCGTACGCGCTGTCGCACCTGGACGCGCTGGAGTCCGAGGCGGTGCACATCTTCCGCGAGGTGGCGGGCGAGTTCGAACGGCCGGTGATCCTCTTCTCCGGCGGCAAGGACTCCATCGTCATGCTCCACCTCGCCCTGAAGGCGTTCGCCCCGGCACCGGTCCCGTTCTCGCTGCTGCACGTGGACACCGGACACAACTTCCCCGAGGTCCTCGAATACCGCGACCGTGTGGTGGCCGCACATGGCCTGCGCCTCCATGTGGCCTCCGTCCAGGACTACATCGACCGCGGTGTGCTGCGCGAACGCCCCGACGGCACCCGCAACCCGCTCCAGACCCTCCCGCTCACCGAGAAGATCCAGAGCGAGCGGTTCGACGCGGTCTTCGGCGGCGGCCGCCGCGACGAGGAGAAGGCGCGAGCGAAGGAGCGGGTGTTCTCGCTGCGCGACGAGTTCTCCCAGTGGGACCCCCGCCGCCAGCGCCCCGAACTGTGGAACCTCTACAACGGCCGGCACGCCGCCGGTGAACACGTCCGGGTCTTCCCCCTGTCCAACTGGACCGAGCTGGACGTCTGGCAGTACATCGCCCGCGAGGGCATCGAGCTGCCGCAGATCTACTTCGCGCACGAGCGTGAGGTGTTCCAGCGGGCCGGGATGTGGCTGACGGCCGGCGAGTGGGGCGGCCCGAAGGCCGAGGAGACCGTGGAGAAGCGGCAGGTGCGCTACCGGACCGTCGGTGACATGTCCTGCACCGGCGCGGTGGACTCCGACGCCGACAGCATCGAGAAGGTCATCGCCGAGATCGCCGCCTCCCGGCTCACCGAGCGCGGCGCCACCCGGGCCGACGACAAGCTCTCCGAGGCCGCGATGGAAGACCGCAAGCGCGAGGGGTACTTCTAGCCATGACCACCAGCACCACGGAACTCGGCCTCGCCGAGACGACCCTGCTGCGGTTCGCGACCGCGGGCTCGGTCGACGACGGCAAGTCCACCCTGGTCGGGCGGCTGCTGCACGACTCCAAGTCGGTCCTCGCCGACCAGCTGGAGGCCGTCGAGCGCGCGTCCGCCTCCCGCGGCCAGGACGCCCCCGACCTGGCACTGCTCACCGACGGTCTGCGGGCCGAGCGGGAGCAGGGCATCACGATCGACGTGGCGTACCGTTACTTCGCCACGCCCCGGCGGCGGTTCATCCTCGCCGACACCCCCGGCCACGTGCAGTACACCCGCAACATGGTCACCGGCGCCTCCACCGCCGAACTGACCGTGATCCTGGTCGACGCCCGCAACGGCGTCGTCGAGCAGACCCGCCGGCATGCCGCGATCGCCGCCCTGCTGCGCGTCCCGCACGTCGTCCTCGCGGTCAACAAGATGGACCTGGTCGGCTACCAGGAGCCGATCTTCGCGGGGATCGCCGAGGAGTTCACGGCCTACGCGACCGAGCTGGGCGTCCCCGAGGTCACCGCGATCCCGATCTCGGCGCTCGTCGGCGACAACGTCGTGGAACCGTCCGCGAACATGGACTGGTACGGCGGCCCGACCGTCCTGGAGCACCTGGAGACCGTCCCGGTCAGCCACGACCTGGCGCACTGCCACGCCCGGCTGCCCGTGCAGTACGTGATCCGCCCGCAGACCGCCGAGCACCCGGACTACCGGGGCTACGCCGGGCAGATCGCGGCCGGCACCTTCCACGTCGGCGAGGCGGTCACCGTCCTGCCGTCCGGCCGCACCACGACGATCTCCGGCATCGACCTGCTCGGCAAGCCGGTCGACACCGCCTGGACCACGCAGTCGGTGACCCTGCTGCTCGCGGACGACATCGACGTCTCGCGCGGCGACCTGATCGTGCCGACGAAGGACGCCCCGGCGACCACCCAGGACGTCGAGGCGACCGTCTGCCACGTGGCCGACCAGCCGCTGACCGTCGGGCACCGGGTGCTGCTCAAGCACGGCACCCGCACGGTCAAGGCGGTCGTCAAGGACATCCCGTCCCGGCTCACCCTCGACGACCTGTCCCTGCACCCGCACCCGGGACAGCTCGTCGCCAACGACATCGGCCGGGTGAAGATCCGTACCGCCGAGCCGCTGCCGGTCGACTCCTACGCCGACTCGCGCCGCACCGGTTCGTTCATCCTGATCGACCCGGCCGACGGCACCACGCTCACCGCGGGCATGGTCGGCGAGTCGTTCGCCTCCCCCGAGCCGGTCAAGGACGAGACCGAAGACGACGGCTGGGACTTCTGACATGGCGATGACCGACGTCTACTCGACGTTCGCGAAGGAGGGCGGCCGCGTCGGCAGCGGCGCCCTCGGCAGCGGGCAGGGCGGGGTGGCGCGATGTGCGCGATGACGTACGCGCACTGCCTGCGCGCCCTGGCCCCCCACCCGCCGTCCCGGATGCGACGAAGACCTGCCGACCTCCCGGCCACGACCTGAGAGACCGTGACCGCCGGGCCAACGAGAGGAAAGCCTCCCGTGCCTGCCAACCGCTCCAAGATCTTTCGCCGCGGCATAGCCGCGCTCGCCGCACTCCCCCTGCTCACGCTCGCCGCCTGCGGGTACGGGTCGGACTCCGACAAGAGCGACACGACCAAGGTCGCCGCCGGGTCCAAGAAGATCGACGGCCTCGACACCGTCAAGATCGGCTACTTCGGCAACCTGACCCACGCGACCGCGCTGGTGGGCAACCAGAAGGGCTTCTTCCAGAAGGAGCTCGGCGCCACCAAGGCCGAGTACGCCGTCTTCAACGCGGGCCCCTCCGAGATCGAGGCGCTCAACTCGGGCTCCATCGACATCGGCTGGCTCGGCCCCTCCCCGGCGATCAACGGCTACACCAAGTCCGGCGGCACCGACCTGAAGATCATCGGCGGTTCGGCGTCCGGCGGCGTGAAGCTGGTCGTCAACCCGAAGAAGATCAAGACGCTGGCGGACGTCAAGGGCAAGAAGATCGCGACCCCGCAGCTGGGCAACACGCAGGACGTGGCGTTCCTCAACTGGATCGCCGACCAGGGCTGGAAGGTCGACGCGCAGAGCGGCAAGGGTGACGTCACGGTCGTCCGCACCGACAACAAGATCACCCCGGACGCCTACAAGGCGGGCTCCATCGACGGCGCCTGGGTGCCGGAGCCGACCGCGTCCAAGCTGGTCGCCGAGGGCGCGAAGGTACTGCTCGACGAGTCCTCGCTGTGGCCCGACAAGAAGTTCGTGATCACGAACATCGTCGTGTCGCAGAAGTTCCTCAAGGAGCACCCGAAGGTCGTCGAGGCGGTCCTCAAGGGCTCGGTCGAGACCAACAAGTGGATCAACGCCAACCCGGACGCGGCGAAGGCCTCGGCCAACAAGCAGCTGGCGGTCGACTCCGGCAAGGCGCTGCCCGACGCCGTCCTGAACTCGGCCTGGTCCTCGATCAAGTTCACCGACGACCCGCTGGCCTCCACCCTCAACACCGAGGCCCAGCACGCCGTCAAGGCCGGTCTGCTCACCGATCCGCTGCTCAAGAACATCTACGACCTGACGATCCTCAACAAGGTGCTGAAGGCCGACGGTCAGAGCCCCGTCAGCGCCGCGGGTCTCGGCAGCAGCTGACGCAGGTCCCGACGAGATCCCAGGAGGTGACGACCATGGCCACGACCACGACACTCGCCAAGGCCGACGAGTCGGTCGAGTACGCGGCACGCCTTGAGCATGTCTCGAAGTCCTTCGCGACTCCGGGCGGGCAGCAGCTCGTCCTGGACGACATCACCCTCGATGTCGCGCCGGGCGAGTTCGTCACCCTCCTGGGAGCCTCGGGCTGCGGCAAGTCCACGCTGCTGAACCTGGTGGCGGGGCTGGACCGCCCCACCGCGGGCTCCATCGCGACGGACGGGCGGCCCGCCCTGATGTTCCAGGAGCACGCCCTCTTCCCGTGGCTGACGGCGGGCAAGAACATCGAACTCGCCCTCAAGCTCAGGGGAGTTCCCAAGAACGACCGCCGGGACAAGGCCGAGCAGCTGCTCGAACTGGTCCGGCTGAAGGGCGCGTACGGCAAGCGCGTCCACGAGCTGTCCGGCGGTATGCGCCAGCGGGCCGCCCTGGCCCGCTCGCTCGCCCAGGAGAGCAGACTGCTGCTGATGGACGAGCCGTTCTCCGCGCTGGACGCCATCACCCGGGACGTGCTGCACGACGAGCTGACCCGGATCTGGCAGGAGACCGGCCTGTCCGTACTGTTCGTCACGCACAACGTCCGCGAGGCGGTGCGGCTCGCCCAGCGGGTGGTGCTGCTGTCGTCCCGGCCGGGCCGGGTCGCCCGCGAGTGGGAGGTCGGCATCCCGCAGCCGCGCCGCATCGAGGACGCGCCCGTCGCCGAACTGTCCCTCGAGATCACCGATGTCCTGCGTGGGGAGATCCGCCGCCATGGCCAGCACTGAGACGACGCCGGCCAAGGACGCCGGAAGCGTCGAGGCCGGACTCGACGCCCTGGAGACGACGGCCACCAGCCGCCCCACCCTCCGTCAGACCCTCACCGGCAAGATCCTGCCGCCGGTCATCGCGCTCGCCGTGGTCCTCGTGGTCTGGACACTGCTGGTCCCGGTCGTCGACGACCCCTCCAAGCTGCCCTCGCCGGCGGCCGTGGGCGACGCGTTCAAGGACGCCTGGCTCAAGGGCGACCTGCTCGGCTACATCTGGACCAGCGTCAGCCGCGGCCTGCTCGGCTTCCTCTTCGCGCTCGTCATCGGCACCCCGCTGGGGCTGCTGGTGGCGCGGGTGAGGTTCGTGCGCGCGGCGATCGGCCCGATCCTGTCCGGTCTGCAGTCGCTGCCGTCGGTGGCGTGGGTGCCGCCGGCCGTGATCTGGCTCGGCCTGAACAACTCGATGATGTACGCCGTGATCCTGCTCGGCGCGGTCCCCTCCATCGCCAACGGCCTGGTGTCCGGCGTCGACCAGGTGCCGCCGCTGTTCCTGCGGGCCGGACGCACCATGGGCGCGACCGGCGTCAAGGGCATCTGGCACGTCGTGCTGCCGGCCGCCATGCCCGGCTATGTGGCCGGTCTCAAGCAGGGCTGGGCCTTCTCCTGGCGCTCGCTGATGGCCGCGGAGATCATCGCGAGCTTCCCGGACCTCGGCGTGGGCCTCGGCCAGCTCCTGGAGAACGCACGCACCGCCAGCGACATGGCGATGGTGTTCGAGGCCATCATCCTGATCCTGTTCGTCGGCATCGCGATCGACCTGCTGATCTTCAGTCCGCTGGAGCGGTGGGTGCTGCGCAGCCGCGGCCTGCTGGTGAAGAGCTGAGGTCCATGCCTGCGAAGCCCGTTCTCCTCGTCATCGCCCACGGCAGCCGCGATCCGCGGCACGCCGCGACCGTCCACGCCCTGGTGCGCCGGGTACGGTCGCTGCGGCCCGGCCTGCGCGTGGAGACGGGCTTCCTGGACTTCACCATCCCGTCCGTGCACGGGGTGCTGGAGTCCCTGGCGGCGGAGGGCGTCCGCGACGTCGTGGCCCTGCCGTTGCTGCTGACCCGCGCCTTCCACGCGAAGGCGGACATCCCGGCGGTCCTGCGGGACGCGCCGCCCCGGCTGCGGATCCGGCAGGCGGAGGTGCTGGGCCCGTCGCCGCTGCTCCTGACGGCCCTGGAACGGCGGCTGTACGAGGCGGGGCTGGCCCCCGCCGACCGGTCCTCGACCGGGGTCGTGCTGGCCTCCGCGGGCTCCTCCGACCCGGAGGCGATCGCGGTGATCGCACGGCTCGCGCGGCAGTGGCGGGAGACCGGCTGGTGCGCCGTGCGGCCCGCGTTCGCCTCGGCGTCCCTGCCCCGCACCGAGGACGCGGTACGGGAGCTGCGGGAACTGGGCTGTGCCCGGGTGGCGGTGGCCCCTTACGTCCTCGCCCCCGGTTTCCTGCCCGACCGGATCGCCCGCGGAGCGGCGGACGCGGACGTGCTGGCCGAGGTGCTCGGCCCGGCGCCGGAGGTGGCGCGGGTGCTGCTGGAGCGGTACGACGCGGCACGCACTCCGGCCCTGGCGGCCCTGGGGGCCTGAGCGACGGGTTCGGCGTTCGCGGTCCGGCGCTCCCCTGGTATCCGTCGGACCGCGAACGGCCGGCCCACGGCGAGGCGGTGAACGCCTCGTGGCCGTGGCCGGCACTTGGTTCAGCGTCGCGGGCCGCGAAGGTGTCACACCCGGCGCTTCACCGGTTCACACATCCAACGCCCCGTCCCTCATGGGGTGGTTGACGACGCGGTGGTGGCGGTGACCGTGGCCGCCGGACCGACGCCTGCCGCGGTCACCGCGGCGACGGTCACGGTGTAGCGGGTGCCCGGCCGGAGCCCGCCGATCACCCGGAACATGCCCTTGGCCGACGGCCGGGTGACCAGGACGTCCCGGCCGGTGACGTCGATCGGGGCGCGGCCGTCGGAGACGGTCACCCGGTAGCCGACGACCTCGGCGTCGCCGGTGGTGGCCGGCGGGGTCCAGGCGAGGGTGGCGGCGGTGGCCGCGGTCCGCAGTTTCGGGCCGGTCGGTGCGGCCGGGAGGATGCTCACGGCGGTCGCGGCCAGCGGCGCCGAGGCGAGCGAGGGTGCGCTCTCGCCCTGGGCGTTGCGGGCGGTGACCGCCACGGTGACGGGGCCGTCGGCCGGCACGCCGAGGCGGATCAGCGCGGTCCGCTTGAACTCGGCCGCGGTGGTGCTCTCCTCGCCGACCTGGCGGCCCGTCGCGTCATAGGCTCGGGCCGTGTAGCCGGTCACCGGGGAACCGCCGTCCGCGAAGGCCGGGTTGAAGGTGACCCACAGCGCGTCGGGGCCGGCGGTGCTGGTGCCGACCCGGGAGGGCGCCTCGGGCACGGAGCTGGCGCCGGTCCGGCGGTCGAGCAACTGCCGGTAGGCGGGCTGGAGTCCGGCGTCGTCCAGGACGGTCGACGGTACGTCGGCCAGCCCCGTCATGATCCGGTTGCCGCTGGTGACCAGGCCCTTGTTGTCGCCGTCGGCCGTGCCCTCCTCCCACCAGTTCTCCTTGACCAGGGTCGGGTCGTTGTTGCCGAGGCCGTCGCGGTAGTCGGTGTGCCGTGACGCCACGTTGGCGTAGGAGGCGTTGTAGAGGACGTTGCCCTCGACGGTCTCGTAGGTGCAGCCGTTGTCGGTGTAGACGTTCTTGCCGAGGCCCCACTGGTCGTGGATGACGTTCCCGGTGACCTTCTCGCCGTCGGTCAGGGAGGTGCCGGTCAGGCCCTGGGTGTAGACGCCGCCGCCGTCGTCGAGCATCTGCATGTAGTCGAAGATCAGGTTGTCGGTCACGGCGTTGTCGTGGCTCGGGTTCGCGGTGGCCGGGTCGCCGATCTTGTCGGGCCAGCCGCCCCAGCCCAGGGAGACGGCCGAGTAGCCGACGTGGTCGATCTGGTTGTGGGCGATGGTGTCGTGCTGGGTGTAGCCGTTGAGGATCGCTACCCCGCCGTGGTACTCGCGGGGCAGCCCGTAGAGGTGGTTGTCGGTCACCTGGACGCCGGCGGCCGGGGTGCGGCCGTCCACGCCGCCGATCTCGACCCCGTTGCCGGAGATGTCGGTGAAGATGCTCCCGCTCACCGTGGAGTCGGTCGATCCGGCGCCCAACTCCAGCCCGGCCGCGCCGAGATGGGCGAAGACGTCGTCGCTGAAGTCGATGTGCCGGCCGTAGGCGAAGGACACGTTGCCCGGCATCTTCGTCCAGGACGCGAACGGGCAGGTGCCGCCCTCGACGTACTGGCACAGCCCCTGGGTGGCCCAGCCCCTGTCCCCGGTGATGGTGTAACCGGCCTGGATCTCGGAGAAGCCCTCGGCCGTGGACGGGGTCAGCCAGGTGGCATAGCCGAACTCGACGCCGCGGAAGGCGATGTCGTGCACGGGCGCGTCCGCCGTGCCCCGCCCCTCGACCAGCTTCTCGGCCGCGGCGGCCTCGACGTCGGCGCTGCCGAGGCGCTCGCCCTTGCGGGGCAGGTAGTAGACCCGGTGGGCGCTGCGGTCGAGGTACCACTCGCCGGGCTGGTCGAGGAGTTCGTAGGCGTTCTCGACGTACGACGGCCTGCCCCCGTTGGTGAGCCTGCCCGGCCCGACCATGCTGACGGTGCGGCCGGGGATGTCGGGGAACTCGACGCGTTTGTTGGAGTTGTCCCAGCAGGGCTGGGTCATGGTGATCGTGGTGCCCTCGGCGGAGGCGATGCGGCAGCGCGGCTCGGTCCACTGGCCGAGGCCGTTGCGCTCGATGTTCCAGAGGGCCTCGCCGCTGGTGTACACGAACTCGGCGTCGGCGGGGTGCTTCCAGTGGGCGATCGTGTCGGAGGAGGCGGTGTAGCCCGTGGCGGTCTGGGTGAGCGTCACCGGGACGGCCCCGCGGGCCCGTTGGGCACGCACTCCGTCGACGTACAGCTGCCGGGTGTCGCCGAGCCCCCGGGGCGCCGGTGCGGACCACAGTCCGGGCCGGCCCGGTACCCGGTGCCAGCCGGTGACCCGGCGCCCGCCGCTGATCAGGGTGGCGTCGCCGGTGCCCTGCCAGATGATGGTGTGGCCGTCGGAACCGGAGTCGCGGGCGTCGAGGACGAGCGGCTCGGTGCGGCGGTAGGTGCCGGGGGCGAGGTGGACGGTGAGGTCGGCGCGCAGGTGCGCGGCCCTGGCCCGGACCAGATCGCGGGCGCGGTCCAGGGTGCGGACGGGGTGGCGGGCGGTGCCGTCGGCGTGGTCGTCGCCGGCGGGTGCCACGTAGACGTCGGAGGACGCGCCGGCGGCGGTGCCGGACCTGGCAGCCGAGGCCGGCGCGGCGAGGCCCGGGGTGCCGAGCGCGAGGGCGACGACGAGGGTGACGAGGGCGGCTCTTCGGTGCGTGGGCATGTACCCCTCCCGCGGGATCAGCCTGTACCCAACGCCCGGAAAGGTAGGAGCATTTGGATGCCCCAGTCAATGAATGTGACGAGATCGCTCGCCTCGATCCCGTGAATCTCCTTGATTCATCCGATCAGCGTCGCGTCACGCTCCCGCGGCCGTCAGCTCCACCAGCTTGACGACCGTGTTCCAGTTCCGGGTCGTGGCGATCAGCCCCTTGTGGACCCGGGGCCGGGCCAGCGCCTCGGCGAGCTTGGAGCGGCCGAGGCCGTCCGGGGCGTACAGGTACAGCGCCCGGTCGCCGAGGCGGAACTCCTCGGGGAGGTGGGCGGCGGGGTCGATGTCCGCGTAGCGCTCCGGGGCGACCGGCTCGGAGAGGTAGGTGACGTGCAGCTGCCGGGCGGCCAGCTCGGCGGCCGGGAACGGGCAGTCGGCCATGACCGCCCTCAGGTAGGCGTGGTCGCGGACGAGCACGTCGACGAGGAAGCCGAACCGCTCCTCGATCGCCTTCGTCAACTCCGCCGCCAGCGACTGCGCGTCCCCGTGCCCGGTGGTGAAGACGGCTTGGCCGCTCTGCAGGTAGGTGGCCACGGAGTCGTACCCCAGGCCGGTCATCAGGGTGCGCAGTTCGGCCATCGGGAGCTTCCTGTTGCCGCCCACGTTGATCCCGCGCAGCAGCGCCGCATACGTCGTCATTCGAACACCTTAGATCGGCCGTCGTGCAGGGACGTCCCTGATCACCACCCCCGAGACGGGTGGACAGATGTAAGGGCCCGGCATCCTCCCCGGCGACGAGAGGCGGTCGCCGTACTTCACCGGACAGCACGAGGAGTCGGTCGTGTCCGGCCCATACCTTCGAATCGAACGAAGCAGGTCGGGAAGAGACCGTGGCGGCCGGAGGCCGTCACCGCACACGAGGGGGGCGATTCCGTCATGGATCCCGTGAGAGGGAGCAGAGAGACGCGGGTGCGGGGGCTGGCCGCCCGCGCCGGCGGCTGGAGCGCCCGGCATCGCTGGGCGGCCGTCGGCATCTGGGTGCTGTTCGTCGTCCTGGCGATGGGACTCGGCTCGGCGGCCGGCCGGGTGGACGTCGACAAGAGCGACCAGCTCAAGGGCGAGACGCACACCGCGGCGAAGATCATCGATGACGCCGGCATCAAGGAACCGGCGAGCGAGACGGTCCTGATCCAGTCCGGGGACGGGTCGCTCAGGGCCTCCGACGCCGCGTTCCGGGCCGCCGTCACGGACGTCATGAAGGCCGTCGACGGCACCCGCGAGGCCACCGGCGTCACCTCGCCGTACACCACCGGGACCATCTCGAAGGACGGCCACAGCGCACTGGTCCAGTTCGACCTGCGCGGCGACGCCGAGACCGCGGGCGACCGGGTCCAGCCGGTGCTGGACGCGGTGGCGGGGGCGCAGAAGGCGCACGGCACGCTGCGGATCGAGGAGATCGGCGGCGCCAGCATGGACAAGCAGTACAGCGACGCCTTCGGCAACGACTTCCAGCGGGCCGAGTACTCCGCCGTGCCGGTGGCCTTCGGCATCCTGCTGATCGCCTTCGGCGCCCTGGTGGCCGCGCTGCTGCCGGTGGGTCTGGCGATCACCGCGATCATGGCGACGATGGGCCTGATGGGCCTGGTCAGCCACCTGCAGCCGATGAGTGACACCGCCAACTCCGTGATGCTGCTGGTCGGCATGGCGGTCGGCGTCGACTACTGCCTGTTCTACCTGCGCCGGGAGCGCGAGGAGCGGGAGGCCGGCCGCGACGCGGACGCCGCGCTCAGGGTCGCCGCCGCCACCAGCGGCCGGGCGATCATCGTCTCCGGGGTCACGGTGTGCGTGGCCATGGCGGGCATGCTGTTCACCGGACTCGCCGAGTTCGAGGCGATGGGCCTGGCCTCCCTGATGGTCGTCGCGGTCGCCATGGTCGGCTCCGTGACCGTGCTGCCCGCGCTGCTCTCCCTGCTGGGGCACCGGGTCGAGAAGGGCCGTATCCCCTTCCTGCGCCGCCGTGGGCGTGCCCAGGGGCCGTCCGGGAGCCGCTTCTGGACGGCCGTCCTGCGGGGTGTGCTCGCCCGGCCGCTGGTCTCCGTGGTGGTCGCGGCGGGCGCCCTGCTCGCGGTGGCCGCGCCCGCCCTCGGTATGAAGACCTCCCAGCTCACCCTGGACCAGGAGTTCGGGAACTCGCTGCCGATCGTGCAGACCTACGACCACGTCAACCAGGCCTTCCCGGGCGGCTCCGAACCGGCCGAGGTGGTCGTCAGGGCCAAGGACATCAACGCGCCCGAGGTCAGGCAGGCGCTGACCGACTTCAAGGAGCGGGCGATCAGTTCGGGCGCCTCGCGCGGCCCGGTCGACATCAAGCTGCACGACGCCCAGAACGTCGCCCTGGTCACCGTGCCGCTGGTCGGCGGCTCCGACCTGGACAAGGCCGGCGAGAGCCTGCGGAAGCTGCGCGACGAGGTACGGCCGGCCACCCTCGGCAGGGTCGACGGCGTGCAGGCGCCGATCACCGGGAACGTCGCGGGCAACCAGGACTTCAACGACCAGCTGCTCGGCTCGGTCGTCCCGGTCTTCGCCTTCGTGGTCGTCTTCGCCTTCCTCCTGATGCTGCTGTCCTTCCGCTCGCTGACGGTCGCGATCACCTCGATCCTGCTCAACCTGCTGTCGGTGGGTGCCGCCTACGGCATCCTCGTCGCCGTCTTCCAGCACGGCTGGGGCGCCTCGCTGGTGGGTGCGCAGGGCGTCGGCGCGATAGTCACCTGGCTGCCGCTGTTCCTCTTCGTGATCCTGTTCGGCCTGTCCATGGACTACCACGTGTTCGTGGTCTCCCGGATCCGCGAGGCCCGGCTGCGCGGCCGGTCCACCAGGGACGCGATCCAGCACGGGGTGGTCACCACGGCCGGGGTCGTCACCAGCGCCGCCGTCATCATGGTCGCCGTCTTCGCGATCTTCGGCACGCTGTCCATGCAGTCGATGAAGCAGATGGGCGTGGGCCTGGCGGCCGCGGTCCTCATCGACGCGACGGTGATCCGCGGCGTGCTGCTCCCGGCGGTGATGGCCCTGCTCGGCGAGCGCAACTGGTACCTGCCCAGCTGGCTGCGGTGGCTGCCGGACCTGACCCACGACGAGTCGCCGGAGCCGGTGGCGCCGACCCGGCACGGTGAGCACGACCGGCTGCCCGTCTAGCGACATCCTGCGGGAACACCCCCTGGTACAGGGGGTGTCGGCCTCCGGTGCGGCCGACGTGCCCTGTCGGCCACCGGTCCCTCGACTCCGAGTCGCCGCACCTGCTTGGCATCGGCCTCAATGCCGCCCCCTCCCGAGACGCCGGATCGCCCTGGCGGGGGTGCCGGGTGCCCGGCCCCCCGACCCCGGCCCCCCGGGGGGGGTGCCGGCCCCCCCCGAAAAGCACCCCCCGCACCCCCACAAAAAAGGGC
>NZ_JBFAXI010000105.1:0-28756 GCF_040680735.1 Streptomyces sp. NPDC051987
TTCTTTGGGGCCCCCCCCCCCGGGCGCCACGTTTCTGCTCAGTTGTTCCAGGAGGTCAGGCCTCTTCGTGGGTGGCCACGGCGCGGCGGGCGTCCGCGTCCAGCACGCCCCAGCTGATCAGCTGCTCGGTGAGGACCGAGGGGGACTGGTCGTAGATGACGGCCAGTGTGCGCAGGTCGTCCTGGCGGATCGACAGCACCTTGCCGTTGTAGTCACCGCGCTGGGACTGGATCGTCGCCGCGTAGCGCTGCAGCGGGCCGGCCTTCTCGGCCGGCACGGTGGCCAGCCGCTCCAGGTCGAGAACCAGCTTCGGCGGGGGCTCGGCGGCACCGCCGGGGGTGGTGCCAGGCAGCAGCTCCTGCACCGGGACCCCGTAGAAATCCGCCAACTCTGCAAGGCGCTGCACGGTCACGGCACGGTCGCCGCGCTCGTACGAACCGACCACCACGGCCTTCCAGCGCCCCTGGGACTTCTCCTCGACACCGTGGAGGGAAAGGCCCTGCTGGGTGCGGATGGCCCGGAGCTTGGCCCCGAGCTGTTTGGCGTATTCGCTGGACATATAGCTCCCCGGACACTGTGTCGACGCGGCCGGCCTGTGTCCCGCCGCGCGGCTGGTAACTCACTGTGAGGTTACGCAGCGTTACTCTGTTGCGTCAAGCCGAATGGTCCGCACCGACTCTTCCGTGGTAGCGATGACCGAATACGCCAAGGGGGTGATCAGGGCCCTCTCGGTCACCTGCTACCGTGGATGGCGCAAATCCGACGTCCTTTAAAGTCCGTCCCGTGAGGCGGAGAAGGGGGTCCGTTTCGTATGGACAAGCAGGAAAAGCTCGACGAACCGCAGCGTCCCGACGCCGCGGTGCAGGCTTTCGACGCCCGGCCCGTTCTCGAAGGCCCTGACATCGCGCGGGTGTTGACCCGCATCGCGCACGAGATCGTCGAGCGCGCCAAGGGCGCCGACGACGTGGTGCTCCTCGGCATCCCGACCCGCGGCGTCTTCCTCGCCCAGCGGCTCGCCGCCAAGCTGGAGCAGATCACCGACCGCAAGACGCCCGTCGGTTCGCTCGACATCACCATGTACCGCGACGACCTGCGCATGCACCCGCCGCGTGCGCTGGCCCGCACCGAGATCCCCGGTGACGGCATCGACGGCAGACTGGTGATCCTCGTCGACGACGTGCTCTTCTCCGGCCGCACCATCCGCGCCGCCCTCGACGCCCTGAACGACATCGGGCGCCCGCGCGCGGTCCAGCTGGCGGTCCTCGTCGACCGCGGCCACCGCGAACTGCCCATCCGCGCCGACTACGTCGGCAAGAACCTCCCCACGTCGCTGCGGGAGACGGTCAAGGTCCAGCTCGCCGAGGAGGACGGTCGCGACACCGTGCTGCTCGGTGCGAAGCCGACCTCCTAGCCGGCCGAGGGGCGCGCACCGCCGTGGTGCGCCCAGGCCTGCCCGCAATCTCCCCTATGTGAACTGCCTTACGGAGCCTGACAGATGCAGCGTCATCTCATCTCGGCCGCCGACCTCACCCGCGACGACGCCGTCCTGATCCTCGACACCGCCGAGGAGATGGCCCGGGTCGCCGACCGGCCGATCAAGAAGCTGCCGACCCTGCGCGGCCGCACCGTCGTCAACCTCTTCTTCGAGGACTCGACCCGGACCCGGATCTCCTTCGAGGCCGCCGAGAAGCGCCTCTCCGCCGACGTCATCAACTTCACCGCCAAGGGGTCCAGCGTCTCCAAGGGCGAGTCCCTGAAGGACACCGCCCAGACCCTGGAGGCGATGGGCGTCGACGCCGTCGTCATCCGGCACGGCGCATCGGGAGCGCCCTACCGGCTCGCCAACTCCGGCTGGATCGACGCGGCCGTCATCAACGCCGGCGACGGCACCCACCAGCACCCCACCCAGGCCCTCCTGGACGCCTTCACCATGCGCCGCCGCCTGGTCGGCCGGGACGCCGGCATGGGGCAGGACCTGGCCGGCAAGCGGATCACCGTCGTCGGTGACGTCCTGCACAGCCGGGTCGCCCGCTCCAACGTCGACCTGCTGCACACCCTCGGCGCCGAGGTCACCCTCGTCGCCCCGCCCACCCTGGTGCCGGTCGGCGTCGAGCACTGGCCCTGCGAGGTGTCGTACGACCTCGACGCGGTCCTCCCCAAGTCCGACGCCGTGATGATGCTCCGCGTCCAGCGCGAGCGCATGAACGCCGCGTTCTTCCCGACCGAGCGCGAGTACTCGCGGCGCTACGGCCTCGACGGCGAGCGCATGGCGAAGATGCCCGAGCACGCCATCGTGATGCACCCCGGCCCGATGGTCCGCGGCATGGAGATCACCGCCGAGGTGGCCGACTCCGAGCGCTGCACCGTCGTCGAGCAGGTGGCAAACGGAGTCTCCATCCGGATGGCCGTCCTGTACCTGCTGCTCGGGGGCAACGAGCCCGCCGTCAGCCACGCCCGCACCACCGAGGAGAAGTAAGACCCATGAGCAAGATCCTGATCCGTGGTGCGAGGGTGCTCGGCGGCGAGTCGCAGGACGTCCTGATCGACGGCGAGACCATCGAGGCGGTCGGCTCCGGGCTGTCCGCGGAGGGCGCGGACGTCGTCGAGGCGGACGGCAAGGTGCTGCTGCCGGGCCTCGTCGACCTGCACACCCACCTGCGCGAGCCCGGCCGTGAGGACTCCGAGACGGTCCTCACCGGCACCCGCGCCGCCGCGAGCGGCGGCTACACGGCCGTCTTCGCCATGGCCAACACCTTCCCGGTCGCCGACACCGCCGGTGTCGTCGAGCAGGTCTACCGGCTCGGCCGGGAGCACGGCTACTGCGACGTCCAGCCCATCGGCGCGGTCACCGTCGGCCTGGAGGGCAGGAAGCTCGCCGAGCTCGGCGCCATGCACGAGTCGGCCGCCGGGGTCACCGTCTTCTCCGACGACGGCAAGTGCGTGGACGACGCCGTGATCATGCGCCGCGCCCTGGAGTACGTGAAGGCCTTCGGCGGGGTCGTCGCCCAGCACGCCCAGGAGCCCCGGCTGACCGAGGGCGCCCAGATGAACGAGGGCGTCGTCTCCGCCGAGCTGGGGCTCGGGGGCTGGCCCGCCGTCGCCGAGGAGTCGATCATCGCCAGGGACGTGCTGCTCGCCGAGCACGTCGGCTCCCGCGTCCACATCTGCCACCTCTCCACGGCCGGCTCCGTCGCGATCGTGCGCTGGGCCAAGTCCCGCGGCATCGACGTCACCGCCGAGGTCACCCCGCACCACCTGCTCCTCACCGACGAGCTGGTGCGGTCGTACAACCCCGTCTACAAGGTCAACCCGCCGCTGCGCACCGAGCGGGACGTCCTGGCGCTGCGCGAGGCCCTCGCGGACGGCACGATCGACATCGTCGCCACCGACCACGCCCCGCACCCGCACGAGGACAAGGACTGCGAGTGGGCCGCCGCCGCCATGGGGATGGTGGGCCTGGAGACCGCGCTGTCGGTGGTCCAGGAGACCATGGTGGACACGGGCCTGCTCACCTGGGCCGGCGTCGCCGACCGGATGTCCGTCAAGCCCGCGCGGATCGGGCAGGCCGCCGGTCACGGCCGCCCCGTCTCGGCAGGCGAGCCCGCCAACCTCACCCTGGTCGACACGGAATACCGTGGCCTGGTGGACCCCGCGGGCTTCGCCTCGCGCAGCCGCAACACCCCGTACGAGGGACGCGAGCTGCCGGGCCGTGTCACCCACACGTGGCTGCGGGGCAAGGCGACGCTCGTGGACGGGAAGCTGACGTGACACCTCTGATCCTGCTGGCCGACGAGAAGAGGTCGGCCGCGGTCACCGACTGGTCCGCCCGCATCGGCTGGCTGGTCGGCCTCGCCCTCTTCGTCGCGCTCGTCTACTGGCTGATGCGCGAGGGCTGGAAGTGGCGCGGCACCCTCCAGGGCGACCTCCCGGAGCTGCCCAGCGCGCCGGACGACCCCGGTGCCGTGAGACTGACGATGAGCGGCCGCTACCACGGCTCCACCACGGCCGGGCAGTGGCTGGACCGCATCGTGGCCCGCGGCCTCGGCTCCCGCAGCCGGGTCGAACTCACCCTGACCGACGCGGGCCTGGACGTCGTGCGCCCCGGCGCGACCGACTTCTTCATCCCCGCCGACGCGCTCCGCGAGGCCCTGCTCGGCAAGGGCATCGCGGGCAAGGTCCTCACCGAGGGCGGACTCCTCGTGGTGACCTGGGCGCACGGCGACAAGCTGATCGACTCCGGTTTCCGCTCCGACCACGCGGCGGAGCACACCGAGTGGGTCGACGCCATCAACTCCATGACCAAGACACCCAGCACGGAAGGCGCCGAACGATGACGACCTCCACCAGGGGAACCGGCAAGGTTCCCGCCGTACTCGTCCTGGAGGACGGCCGGATCTTCCGCGGCCGCGCCTACGGGGCCGTGGGGGAGACCTTCGGCGAGGCCGTGTTCTCCACCGGCATGACCGGCTACCAGGAGACCCTGACCGACCCGTCCTACGACCGGCAGATCGTGGTCGCCACCGCCCCGCAGATCGGCAACACGGGGTGGAACGACGAGGACGACGAGTCCAGCCGCATCTGGGTCTCCGGCTACGTCGTGCGGGACCCCGCGCGCGTGCCCTCCAACTGGCGCGCCAAGCGTTCGCTGGACGCGGAACTGGTCGCGCAGGGCGTGGTCGGCATCTCCGGCGTCGACACCCGCGCCCTCACCCGCCATCTGCGTGAGCGCGGCTCCATGCGCGCCGGCGTCTTCTCCGGCGAGGCGATCGCCGCCGACGCCGAGCTCGTCGCGCGCGTGCAGGCCCAGCCGCACATGAAGGGCGCCTCGCTGTACGAGGAGGTCGCCACCAAGGAGGCGTACGTCGTCCCCGCGGTGGGCGAGAAGCGGTTCACTGTCGCCGCCGTCGACCTCGGCATCAAGGGCATGACCCCGCAGCGCATGGCCGAGCGCGGCATCGAGGTGCACGTGCTGCCCGCGACCGCCACCGAGGACGACGTGTACGCCGTCTCCCCGGACGGCGTGTTCTTCTCCAACGGGCCCGGCGACCCGGCCACGGCCGACGGCCCGGTGGCCCTGATGAGCGCCGTCCTGGAGCGGAAGACCCCGCTCTTCGGCATCTGCTTCGGCAACCAGATCCTCGGCCGCGCGCTCGGCTTCGGCACCTACAAGCTGAAGTACGGCCACCGGGGCATCAACCAGCCGGTCCAGGACCGGACGACCGGCAAGGTCGAGGTCACCGCGCACAACCACGGCTTCGCCGTGGACGCGCCGCTCGACAAGGTCAGCGAGACGAGGTTCGGCCGCGCCGAGGTCTCGCACGTCTGCCTCAACGACGACGTCGTGGAGGGGCTGCAGCTGCTCGACCAGCCGGCCTTCTCCGTCCAGTACCACCCCGAAGCGGCGGCAGGACCGCACGACGCCGCCTACCTGTTCGACCGCTTCGTTTCCCTGATGGAGGGCCAGCGTGCCTAAGCGCACCGATATCCAGTCCGTCCTGGTCATCGGCTCCGGCCCGATCGTCATCGGCCAGGCCGCCGAGTTCGACTACTCCGGCACCCAGGCCTGCCGCGTGCTGCGCGCCGAGGGCCTCCGCGTCATCCTGGTGAACTCCAACCCGGCGACGATCATGACCGACCCGGAGATCGCCGACGCGACCTACGTCGAGCCGATCACCCCCGAGTTCGTCGAGAAGATCATCGCCAAGGAGCGCCCGGACGCCCTGCTGCCCACCCTGGGCGGCCAGACGGCCCTGAACACCGCGATCTCGCTCGACGAGAACGGCGTCCTGGCCAAGTACGGCGTCGAACTGATCGGCGCCAACGTCGAGGCCATCAACAAGGGCGAGGACCGCGACCTCTTCAAGGAGGTCGTGGCGGAGGTCCGCAAGAAGATCGGGCACGGTGAGTCCGCCAGGTCCGTCATCTGCCACTCCATGGACGACGTCCTCGCGGGCGTCGACGAGCTGGGCGGCTACCCGGTCGTCGTCCGCCCCTCCTTCACCATGGGCGGCGCCGGTTCCGGCTTCGCCCACGACGAGCAGGAGCTGCGCCGCATCGCCGGCCAGGGCCTGACGCTCTCCCCGACCACCGAGGTGCTCCTGGAGGAGTCCATCCTCGGCTGGAAGGAGTACGAGTTGGAGCTCATGCGCGACAAGCACGACAACGTCGTGGTCGTCTGCTCCATCGAGAACTTCGACCCCATGGGCGTGCACACCGGCGACTCGATCACCGTCGCGCCCGCGATGACGCTGACCGACCGCGAGTACCAGATCCTGCGCGACATCGGCATCGCCGTCATCCGCGAGGTCGGCGTCGACACCGGCGGCTGCAACATCCAGTTCGCGGTCAACCCCGAGGACGGCCGGGTCATCGTCATCGAGATGAACCCGCGCGTCTCGCGGTCCTCGGCGCTCGCATCCAAGGCCACCGGCTTCCCGATCGCGAAGATCGCTGCGAAGCTGGCCGTCGGCTACACCCTGGACGAGATCCCCAACGACATCACGCAGGAGACACCGGCCTCCTTCGAGCCCACGCTCGACTACGTGGTCGTCAAGGCTCCGCGGTTCGCGTTCGAGAAGTTCCCGCAGGCCGACTCCACGCTGACCACGACCATGAAGTCGGTCGGCGAGGCGATGGCCATCGGCCGCAACTTCCCCGAGGCCTTCCAGAAGGCGCTGCGCTCGCTGGAGAAGAAGGGCAGCCAGTTCACCTTCGTCGGCGAGCCCGGTGACAAGCAGTCGCTGCTGCACGAGGCGGTACGGCCCACCGACGGCCGGATCAACACCGTCATGCAGGCCATCCGCGCGGGCGCCACCCCCGAGGAGGTCTTCGAGTTCACGAAGATCGACCCGTGGTTCGTCGACCAGCTCTTCCTGATCAAGGAGATCGCCGACGAGCTGGCCGGTGCGCCGGAGCTGACCGCCGACCTGCTCGCCCATGCCAAGCGGCACGGCTTCTCCGACCAGCAGATCGCCGAGATCCGCGGGCTGCGCGAGGACGTGGTGCGCGAGGTCCGGCACGCGCTGGGCGTACGCCCGGTCTACAAGACGGTCGACACCTGCGCCGCCGAGTTCGCCGCCAAGACGCCGTACTTCTACTCCTCCTACGACGAGGAGACCGAGGTCGCGCCGCGCGAGAAGCCGGCCGTCATCATCCTGGGCTCCGGCCCCAACCGCATCGGCCAGGGCATCGAGTTCGACTATTCGTGCGTGCACGCGTCCTTCGCGCTGAGCGACGCGGGCTACGAGACGGTCATGGTCAACTGCAACCCGGAGACCGTCTCCACCGACTACGACACCTCCGACCGGCTCTACTTCGAGCCGCTGACGCTGGAGGACGTGCTGGAGGTCGTGCACGCCGAGCAGCAGGCCGGTCCGGTCGCGGGCGTGGTCGTGCAGCTGGGCGGCCAGACCCCGCTGGGTCTGAGCCAGGCGCTCAAGGACAACGGCGTGCCGATCGTCGGCACCTCCCCGGAGGCCATCCACGCGGCCGAGGACCGGGGCGCCTTCGGCCGGGTGCTCGCCGAGGCGGGCCTGCCGGCCCCCAAGCACGGCACGGCGACCACCTTCACCGAGGCCAAGGCCATCGCCGACGAGATCGGCTACCCGGTGCTGGTGCGGCCGTCCTACGTGCTCGGCGGACGCGGTATGGAGATCGTCTACGACGAGACCCGCCTTGCGGCGTACATCGCCGAGTCGACCGAGATCAGCCCCACCCGGCCGGTCCTCGTCGACCGGTTCCTGGACGACGCGATCGAGATCGACGTCGACGCCCTCTACGACGGCGAGGAGCTGTACCTCGGCGGCGTCATGGAGCACATCGAGGAGGCCGGCATCCACTCCGGCGACTCGGCGTGCGCCCTGCCCCCGATCACGCTCGGCGGCTTCGACATCAAGCGGCTGCGCGCCTCCACGGAGGCCATCGCGCGCGGGGTCGGCGTACGCGGTCTGATCAACATCCAGTTCGCGATGGCCGGGGACATCCTGTACGTCCTCGAAGCCAACCCGCGCGCGTCCCGCACGGTGCCCTTCACCTCGAAGGCGACCGCGGTGCCGCTGGCCAAGGCCGCCGCCCGGATCTCGCTGGGCGCGACCGTCGCCGAACTGCGCGCCGAGGGCCTGCTGCCGGCCCGCGGCGACGGCGGCGAGCTGCCGTTCGACGCGCCGATCTCCGTGAAGGAGGCGGTCATGCCGTGGTCGCGGTTCCGGGACATCCAGGGCCGCGGTGTGGACACCGTGCTCGGCCCGGAGATGCGCTCCACCGGCGAGGTCATGGGCATCGACTCCGTCTTCGGCACGGCCTACGCCAAGTCGCAGGCCGGGGCGTACGGGCCGCTGCCCACCAAGGGCCGCGCGTTCATCTCCGTCGCCAACCGCGACAAGCGTTCGATGATCTTCCCGGCGCGCGAGCTGGTCGCCCACGGCTTCGAACTGCTGGCCACCTCCGGCACGGCCGAGGTCCTCAAGCGCAACGGCATCAACGCGACCGTGGTGCGCAAGCAGTCGGAGGGCGTCGGCCCCAACGGCGAGAGGACGATCGTCCAGCTCATCCACGACGGCGAGGTGGACCTCATCGTCAACACCCCGTACGGCACCGGGGGTCGCCTGGACGGGTACGAGATCCGGACGGCCGCGGTGGCCCGGTCGGTGCCGTGTCTGACGACCGTGCAGGCGCTGGCGGCGGCCGTGCAGGGGATCGACGCGCTGAACCACGGGGACGTGGGGGTGCGGTCGCTGCAGGAGCATGCGGAGCGATTGACGGCCGCGAGGGACTGACCGGCCCGTGGTTCGGCTGCGGGCCGGTGGGGGGCCGGTCGCGCCCACGCGGCGGAGCCGCATATCGAGCACTGCCCCGCGCCCCTTTCGGGGCGCGTTGCCCAGCTGTCTGTGAGGGGGGCACCGGTGTCGGTGTCCCCCTTGGCATGAGGACTTCATGTACAAGATCTTCTTCAACCTCTTTTTCAAGCGGATGGACCCGGAACAGGCACACCACCTCGCCTTCCGGTGGATCCGGCTCGCCGCCCGTGTTCCGGTGCTGCGCACGTTCATCGCGGCTGCGCTGGCTCCCCGCTACAAGGAGCTGCGCACCGAGGCGTTCGGGCTGCGGATGCACGGGCCCTTCGGCCTGGCCGCGGGGTTCGACAAGAACGCGGTGGCGATCGACGGGATGTCGATGCTCGGGTTCGACCACGTCGAGATCGGGACCGTGACGGGTGAGGCGCAGCCCGGGAACCCCAAGAAGCGGATGTTCCGGCTGGTCGCCGACCGGGCGCTGATCAACCGGATGGGGTTCAACAACGACGGCTCGCTGACCGTGGCCGCGCGGCTGGCGACCCGAGAGCCCGTCTTCAGGACCGTCGTGGGCGTCAACATCGGCAAGACCAAGGCCGTACCGGAGTCCGAGGCCGTCGGTGACTACGTGAAGTCGGCCGAGCGGCTCGCGCCGTACGCGGACTACCTGGTCGTGAACGTGTCGTCCCCAAACACCCCGGGGCTGCGCAGCCTCCAGGCCGTCGACCAGCTGCGTCCGCTGCTGACCGCCGTGCGCGAGGCGGCCGACCGGGTGGCGGCGAACCGCCGGGTGCCGCTCCTGGTGAAGATCGCGCCGGACCTCGCCGACGAGGATGTGGACGCCGTCGCGGATCTCGCGGTCGAACTGGGACTCGACGGGATCATCGCGACCAACACCACCATCGCGCGGGAGGGTCTGGGGCTCCGCTCCGACCCCGCCCTGCTGAAGGAGGCCGGCGGGCTCTCCGGCGCGCCGCTCAAGGCCCGCTCCCTGGAGGTCCTGCGGCGGCTGTACGCGCGCGTGGGCGACCGGATCACCCTGGTGGGCGTCGGAGGCGTGGAGAACGCCGAGGACGCCTGGCAGCGCATCCTGGCCGGTGCCACGCTGGTCCAGGGCTACAGCGCCTTCGTCTACCAGGGGCCGTTCTACGCTCGCGCCCTCCACAAGGGCCTCGTGGCGCGCCTGCGCACCAGCCCGTACGCCACTCTCGCCGACGCGGTCGGCGCCGACGTGAGGAAGACCGTATGAGCCCCTTGGAGCCCTTCGGCGCCCGGTTGCGCCGTGCGATGGACGAGCGCGGCCCGCTGTGCGTCGGTGTCGACCCGCACGCCTCGCTGCTCTCCGAGTGGGGTCTGAACGACGACGTGGCGGGTCTGGAGCGGTTCAGCCGCACCGTCGTGGAGGCGGTGGCCGACCGGGTCGCCGTGATGAAGCCGCAGAGCGCGTTCTTCGAGCGGTTCGGCTCCCGCGGGGTCGCCGTCCTGGAGCGGGTGGTGCAGGAGGCGCGGGCGGCCGGGACGCTGGTCGTGATGGACGCCAAGCGCGGCGACATCGGCTCGACCATGGCCGGGTACGCCGAGGCCTATCTGCACAAGGACGCCCCGCTGTTCTCGGACGCGCTGACCGTCTCCCCGTACCTCGGCTACGGCTCGCTCAGCCCGGCCGTCGCGCTGGCCCGGGAGAACGGGGCCGGTCTGTTCGTGCTGGCGCTCACCTCCAACCCGGAGGGCCCCGAGGTGCAGCACGCGGTGCGCGCCGACGGGCGGACGGTCGGCGCCACCATGCTGGCCCACCTGGCCGCCGAGAACGCGGGGGAGGAACCGCTGGGTTCCTTCGGCGCCGTCGTCGGGGCCACGGTCGGCGACCTGTCGTCGTACGGCCTCGACATCAACGGTCCGCTCCTCGCCCCGGGGGTGGGCGCGCAGGGTGCGACGGCGGCCGACCTTCCCGCCGTCTTCGGGTCCGCGGTGCGCAACGTGGTGCCAAACGTGAGCCGAGGTGTTTTGCGTCACGGTCCCGAGGTGTCGGCCCTGCGGGCGGCCACGGAGCGGTTCGCGGGCGAGATCCGGGGTGTCGTCGCAGGTCGGTGAGGGCCGCGGCGGCGCTCCGCCGACCGCTTCGGCGAGCACTGCGGCGGCGGCCCGGGAGTGAATACATCCTCAAATCCAGGGCAGTATGTCTGAAATGTCCGGCCTGACGGAGGCTGACCAGGACTTTTCCGCTGTTCTCGCTGACTCCGGCGGACTTGCCCGCTAGTCTCCGAGCAGAGTCACGGGCAAGCGTGTTGCTCGTAGCTCCCCAGGTGTGGGGCGACTAGGTTCCTCACCGGTCCGTATCCGACAGTTCGACATCCGAGGTGACGTAGGCGTGGCTCTTCCGCCCCTTACCCCTGAACAGCGCGCAGCCGCGCTCGAAAAGGCCGCCGCGGCTCGCCGGGAGCGGGCCGAGGTCAAGAATCGACTCAAGCACTCCGGCGCCTCGCTTCACGAGGTCATCAAGCAGGGTCAGGAAAACGACGTCATCGGCAAGATGAAGGTCTCCGCCCTGCTCGAGTCCCTGCCGGGCGTGGGCAAGGTCCGCGCCAAGCAGATCATGGAGCGACTCGGGATCTCCGAGAGCCGCCGCGTGCGGGGCCTCGGGTCCAACCAGATCGCCTCTCTGGAGCGCGAGTTCGGCAGCACCGGCTCCTGATCGCCGGGCTGCCCGGGACAGCCGTCCCGGGCAGCCCGCGATTGCTGGAATAATCGCTGCATGGCTGCAACATTCCGGGGGACGTCCCCCGAGCCCCCGGACGTACGTCCGCGGCTGACCGTGCTCTCCGGCCCTTCCGGGGTCGGAAAGAGCACGGTCGTCGCCCATATGCGCAAGGCGCACCCCGAGGTCTGGCTCTCGGTGTCCGCGACCACCCGCAGGCCCCGTCCGGGCGAGAAGCACGGCGTCCACTACTTCTTCGTCTCCGACGACGAGATGGACAAGCTCATCGCCAACGGCGAGCTCCTGGAGTGGGCCGAATTCGCCGGCAACCGCTACGGCACCCCGCGGGCCGCGGTGCTGGAGCACCTCGAAGCCGGCGTGCCGGTCCTCCTGGAGATCGACCTCCAGGGTGCGCGGCAGGTCCGCGAGACCATGCCGGAGGGCCGGCTGGTCTTCCTGGCCCCGCCCTCCTGGGAGGAGCTGGTGCGCAGGCTCACCGGCCGCGGCACCGAGGCGCCCGAGGTGATCGAGCGCCGGCTGGACGCGGCCAAGATCGAACTCGCGGCCGAGCCGGAGTTCGACGAGACCCTGGTCAACACCTCCGTCGAGGACGTGGCGCGCGAGCTGCTAGCCTTGATGGACGTTGTGTGATCCTTGCTGATCATTCAGACTGATTCTTTCCCATCCATCGGAAGGCAGAGCGTGTCCTCTTCCATCACCGCGCCCGAGGGCATCATCAACCCTCCGATCGACGAGCTCCTCGAGGCCACCGACTCGAAGTACAGCCTGGTGATCTACGCGGCCAAGCGGGCCCGCCAGATCAACGCGTACTACTCGCAGCTCGGCGAGGGCCTCCTCGAGTACGTCGGTCCGCTCGTCGACACCCACGTCCACGAGAAGCCGCTCTCCATCGCCCTGCGCGAGATCAACGCGGGTCTGCTGACCTCCGAGGCCATCGAAGGCCCGGCGCAGTAGTACTTTCATATTGCAGTTGACTTATCCACAGGCCCGGCAGCCGACTGTCGGGCCTGTGGTGTGTGATGGCGTCATGGAATCGACGAGTGGAGGCCCGGTGGACAAGCCCAAGGTCGTGCTGGGGGTCAGCGGCGGCATCGCCGCGTACAAGGCCTGCGAGCTGCTGCGGAGGTTCACGGAGTCGGGCCATGACGTCCGGGTGGTGCCCACCGCCTCCGCGCTGCACTTCGTCGGCGCCGCCACCTGGTCCGCCCTCTCCGGCAACCCCGTCTCCACCGAGGTCTGGGACCACGTCGAGGAGGTCCCGCACGTCCGGATCGGCCAGCACGCCGACCTGGTCGTGGTCGCCCCCGCCACCGCCGACATGCTGGCCAAGGCGGCCCACGGCCTCGCCGACGACCTGCTCACCAACACCCTGCTCACCGCCCGCTGTCCGGTCGTCTTCGCCCCCGCGATGCACACGGAGATGTGGGAGCACCCGGCCACCCAGGAGAACGTGGCCATACTGCGCCGCCGCGGCGCCGTCGTGATCGAGCCGGCCGTCGGCCGCCTCACCGGCGTCGACACCGGCAAGGGCCGGCTGCCCGACCCCGCGGAGATCTTCGAGGCCTGCCGTCGCGTCCTCGCCCGGGGGGTGCGGGAGCCCGACCTGGCCGGCCGCCATGTCGTCGTCTCCGCCGGCGGCACCCGCGAGCCTCTCGACCCCGTCCGTTTCCTGGGCAACCGCTCCTCCGGCAAGCAGGGCTACGCCCTCGCCCGCACGGCCGCCGCCCGCGGCGCCCGGGTGACGCTGGTCGCCGCGAACACCACGGGACTGCCCGACCCGGCCGGCGTGGACGTCGTCCCGGTCGGTACGGCCGTGCAGCTGCGCGAGGCGGTGCTCAAGGCGGCTGCCGACGCCGACGCCGTGGTGATGGCCGCGGCCGTCGCCGACTTCCGTCCCGCGGTCTACGCGGCCGGGAAGATCAAGAAGAAGGACGGGCGGGATCCCGAACCGATCGTGCTGGTGCGAAATCCGGACATCCTCGCGGAGATCTCGGCCGACCGGGCGCGGTCCGGACAGGTGATCGTCGGCTTCGCCGCCGAGACCGACGACGTCCTCGCCAACGGCCGGACCAAACTGGTCCGCAAGGGCTGCGACCTCCTCGTGGTGAACGAGGTGGGAGAACGCAAGACCTTCGGCTCCGAGGAGAACGAGGCCGTGGTACTCGGCGCCGACGGCAGTGAGACGCCTGTGCCGCACGGCCCGAAGGAAGCCCTCGCCGACACCGTGTGGGACCTGGTGGCGGCCCGTTTGGGTTAACTTTTTTCAGCCATATGTCAACTTTCCCGGGTGTGACATTACGGTGTGGTGGCTCTGGTCAAGGCCGCCGGCCATTGGGCAGAATGCCCGTGCCGCAGGTCACAGCACTCCCGAGTGTCGAGACGGGTGGGCCGGCGGCCGAGTGCGACCGATAAACTGTTCTCGGACGATGCCCGGGTGCAGCCCCCGCGTCGTCCGCCAATGATCAGCCAGCAGCCGCTGCAACCCCAGGGAGCGTTGTGTCCCGTCGCCTGTTCACCTCGGAGTCCGTGACCGAGGGCCACCCCGACAAGATCGCTGACCAGATCAGCGACACCATTCTCGACGCGCTTCTGCGCGAGGACCCGACCTCCCGGGTCGCCGTCGAGACGCTGATCACCACCGGCCTGGTGCACGTGGCCGGCGAGGTCACGACCAAGACGTACGCGGACATCGCGACGCTGGTCCGCAACAAGATCCTCGAGATCGGCTACGACTCCTCGAAGAAGGGCTTCGACGGAGCCTCCTGCGGCGTGTCGGTCTCGATCGGTGCGCAGTCCCCGGACATCGCCCAGGGCGTGGACACGGCGTACGAGAACCGGGTCGAGGGCGACGAGGACGAGCTCGACCGGCAGGGCGCCGGCGACCAGGGCCTGATGTTCGGCTACGCGACGGACGAGACGCCGACGCTGATGCCGCTCCCGATCTTCCTGGCGCACCGCCTGTCCAAGCGCCTCTCCGAGGTCCGCAAGAACGGCACCATCCCCTACCTGCGCCCCGACGGCAAGACCCAGGTCACCATCGAGTACGACGGCGACAAGGCCGTCCGCCTCGACACGGTCGTGGTCTCCAGCCAGCACGCCTCGGACATCGACCTGGAGTCGCTGCTCGCGCCCGACATCCGCGAGTTCGTGGTGGAGCCGGAGCTGAAGGCGCTGCTGGAGGACGGCATCAAGCTCGACACCGAGAACTACCGGCTGCTGGTCAACCCGACCGGCCGCTTCGAGATCGGCGGCCCGATGGGTGACGCCGGTCTGACCGGCCGCAAGATCATCATCGACACCTACGGCGGTATGGCCCGTCACGGTGGCGGCGCGTTCTCCGGCAAGGACCCGTCCAAGGTCGACCGCTCGGCCGCCTACGCCATGCGCTGGGTCGCCAAGAACGTCGTCGCGGCCGGCCTGGCCGCCCGCTGCGAGGTCCAGGTCGCCTACGCGATCGGCAAGGCCGAGCCCGTCGGCCTCTTCGTGGAGACCTTCGGCACCGCCAAGGTCGACCACGAGAAGATCGAGAAGGCCATCGACGAGGTCTTCGACCTCCGTCCGGCCGCCATCATCCGCGACCTCGACCTGCTCCGTCCGATCTACGCCCAGACCGCCGCGTACGGCCACTTCGGCCGCGAGCTGCCCGACTTCACCTGGGAGCGGACGGACCGGGTGGAGGCGCTGCGCAAGGCTGTCGGCCTGTAGTCCCGGAACCACCTGACGACGGCCCGGTCTCCCCGCAGGGGAGCCGGGCCTCGTCGCGTCCCGGCCCGCGGAAGCCGCCGCCGGCCACGAGCCGGTGGTCCCGCCCCGGCCCGGTGCGCGGTCCGGTGCGCGGTCCCGTTGTCAGTGGCGTTTGGTAAGAATGCAAGGGTGAGCAGCGAGAACGGCCAGGGGGGCGGGGGTGCCGGAGGGGCGCCGCCGGAGCAGCTCGCGCTCATTCGGGAGAGCGTGCGCGGGGCCAAGGTGCCCCGGGCCAAGCCGCGGACCTGGCGGGGGGCCGCCCTGGCCGAGCGGTTGCCGGTCGCGCGGGTGCTGGTGGACAAGGGCGTGCTCCATCTCGACCGGTACTTCGACTACGCCGTCCCCGCCGAGCTGGACGCCGACGCACAGCCGGGGGTGCGGGTCCGGGTGCGGTTCGGGGCCGGCCGGCACCGGGTGCGGGACGGGCGCCGCGAGGGCGGGGGGCTCATCGACGGCTTCCTCGTCGAGCGGCTCGCCGAGTCCGACTACTCGGGGCCGCTGGCCGCGCTGGCCCAGGTCGTGTCGCCCGAGCCGGTGCTCAGCGAGGAGCTCCTGCGGCTCGCACGGGCAGTCGCCGACCGGTACGCGGGCAGCCTCGCAGACGTGCTGCAGCTGGCCGTGCCGCCGCGCAGCGCGCGAGCCGAGAGACGGCCGTCCCCCGAGCCCCTGCCGCCCCCGCCCGTGCCGGGCGCCGGAAGCTGGTCGCGGTACGAGCAGGGGGCCGCCTTCGTCGAGGCGCTGGCCTCCGGTGGCGCGCCGCGTGCGGTGTGGAACGCCCTGCCGGGGCCCGGGTGGAGCGAGGAGATCGCCCGCGCCGTCGCCGCCACGCTCGCCTCGGGACGCGGCGCGCTCGTCGTCGTACCGGACGGGCGGGCCGCCGCGCGGGTCGATGCCGCGCTGACCGAGGTGCTGGGGGAGGGACGGCACGCGCTGCTCACCGCCGACGCCGGGCCCGAGAAGCGGTACGCGCGGTGGCTCGCCGTCAGCCGCGGTTCGGTGCGGGCGGTGGTGGGGACCCGGGCGGCCATGTTCGCGCCCGTGCGGGATCTCGGGCTCGTGGTGATCTGGGACGACGGGGACGACAGCCACAGTGAGCAGCACGCACCGCAGCCGCATGCGCGGGACGTGCTGCTGTTGCGTGCGGCGCTGGACAAATGCGGTTTCCTCCTCGGGAGTTGGAGTTGCACGGTGGAGGCCGCGCAGCTCGTGGAGAACGGCTGGGCACGGCCCCTGGTGGCCGGTCGGGAAGAGGTGCGGCGGGCCGCGCCCCTGGTGCGCACGGTCGGGGACACGGACCTCGCGCGGGACGAGGCGGCGCGGGCCGCGCGGCTGCCGACGCTCGCCTGGCAGGCGGTCCGGGACGGGCTGCGGCACGGGCCGGTGCTGGTGCAGGTGCCCCGGCGCGGGTATGTGCCCCGGATGGCCTGCGCCCAGTGCCGGGCACCGGCGCGCTGCCGGCACTGCGCCGGACCCTTGGAGGCGGGGGGCGCCGGGGCGCTGGCATGCGGGTGGTGCGGGCGGCCCGAGAGCGACTGGCACTGCGCCGAGTGCGGTGGTTTCCGGTTGCGGGCCCAGGTGGTCGGGGCCCGGCGGACCGCCGAGGAGCTGGGGCGGGCCTTTCCCGCCGTACCCGTGCGGACCTCCGGCCGTGAGCAGGTGCTGGACACCGTGCCGGGGACGCCCGCGCTGGTCGTGAGTACACCTGGGGCCGAACCGGTCGCCGAGGGCGGGTACGCGGCGGCCCTGCTGCTGGACGGGTGGGCCATGCTCGGACGCCCGGATCTGCGAGCCGGTGAGGACGCGCTGCGCCGGTGGATCGCCGCCGGGGCGCTGGTGCGGCCGCAGGGGGACGGGGGGACCGTGGTCGTCGTCGCGGAGCCCACGCTGCGGCCCGTGCAGGCGCTGGTGCGGTGGGATCCGGTCGGGCACGCGGTGCGGGAGCTGGCCGAGCGGGCGGAGCTCGGGTTTCCGCCGGTGTCGCGGATGGCGGCGGTCTCGGGCACGGCGGAGGCGCTGGCCGACTTCCTCGGTGCGGCCGAACTTCCCGCCGACGCGGAGGTGTTGGGGCCGGTACCGGTGCCCGTGGTGCGGGCCGGGGCGCCTCGGCGGCCAGGGGCACCGCCCCCGGGGGAGCACTGGGAGCGGGCGCTGGTACGGGTGCCGCCGGGGAGCGGGGCCGCGCTCGCCGCCGCGCTGAAGTCGGCTCAGGCCGCGCGGATGGCGCGGGGGAGCGGGAGCGGCGGTGCGGGAGGCGGGGACGCGGTGCGGGTGCGGATCGATCCGCCGGACATCGGCTGAGCCGGCGGACGGCTGCCCTCCCGGATGCTTGCCGGGAGGGCAGGGGCGGGCGGATCAGCCCTGGGAGCAGCCGTGGGTTCGGTCGGCCATGGCGTGGGTCGGCGCCGGCGTGCGGCGGCCGTTGCGGACGTCGGCCGTTGCGGACGTCAGCCGTTGCGGACGTCAGCCGTTGCGGACGTCGGCCGTTGCGGACGTCGGCCGTTGCGGACGTCGGCCGTTGCGGACGTCGGCCGTTGCGGACGTCAGCCGTTGCGGGGGCCGGGGAAGGCGGTCGGCCTGGCCTCGTCGCGGAGGGTGGGGCTGCCGGCGGTCGGCTGGGTCGGCATGGAGCGGGCGGCCGGCACCGTCGGCACGGTGGGCAGGCCGCCGCCCACGTTGATCGTGCGGGTGCCCGATGCTTCCGTGGACCGGTCGGGCTCGGCGGCGGCCGCCTGGGCCGTGGCGCGGCGGGCGCCGTAACGGCGGTGCACCGCCTGCTTGGTGACTCCGAGTGCGGAGCCCACGGCGTCCCACGAGAAGCCGAGTGAGCGGTCGAAGTCCACGGCGGCCGTGACCAGGGTTTCGACACTGTCCCGGAGTTCCTGGGCGAGACGGACCGTCGGGGCGGGGGCGCGTCCGTAGACGACGAAGCCCGTGGACGGGCCGGAGCGGCGCGGGCGGTAGACGTTGCCCAACTGGGCGGTGAGCGTGCGTAGTGCGTCCACCTGGCGGCGAACCCGCTCGATGTCCCGCACCAGCAAGTGCAGGCTGGCCCGGGCCTGGGCGTCGTGGGTTGCGTGGTCGGCCATGAACAAGCCTCTCGAACCGGCGTTGAAAGGAATGGGCCGCGTGTGCGGCCCGTTGTGGTCAACTCTCTCTTGACCAACGCGTGGGCGCTCCGCTGGTCACGGTGTGGGGGCGTATGGGCATATGCGTACGCCCTGCGGCGGAGGTTGCACCCCGGGAAGTCCTCCCACCCGCGCACCGTCCCTCCCGGTCGGCAGGTGGTCGTGGTTCGTGGGGTGGTTGATCGGTGCGGCATAGACTTGCTTGCTGGCCGTGTCGATGTCGTTGGAGAGGGTCGCAGTCGCCCATGAAGCTTGTCTTCGCCGGTACCCCCGAAGTCGCCGTTCCCGCTCTGGACGCTCTCATCTCCTCCGGACGGCACGAGGTGGCCGCCGTGGTCACGCGGCCCGACGCGCCGGCCGGGCGGGGCCGCAGGCTGGTCGCCTCACCGGTGGCCGAGCGGGCGATGGAGGCCGGGATCGAGGTGCTGCGGCCGGTCAAGCCCCGTGATCCGGAGTTCCTGGAGCGGCTGGCGGAGATCGGGCCGGACTGCTGTCCGGTGGTGGCGTACGGCGCACTGCTGCCGCGGGTCGCGCTCGACGTGCCCGCCCACGGCTGGGTCAACCTGCACTTCTCGCTGCTTCCTGCCTGGCGCGGGGCCGCTCCCGTCCAGCACTCCATCATGGCGGGGGACGAGATCACGGGCGCTTCCACGTTCCTCATCGAGGAGGGGCTGGACTCCGGGCCCGTCTACGGGACCGTCACCGAGGAGATCCGGCCCACCGACACCAGCGGTGACCTGCTGACCCGCCTCGCCTTCGCGGGGGCGGGGCTGCTCGCCGCGACCATGGACGGTATCGAGGACGGCACGTTGAAGGCCGTACCGCAGCCGGGGGAGGGCATCACCCTCGCGCCGAAGATCACCGTGGAGGACGCGAAGGTGGACTGGTCGGCGCCCGCGCTGCGGGTCGACCGGGTGGTGCGGGGGTGCACCCCGGCACCCGGCGCCTGGACCACCTTCCGCGGTGAGCGGCTCAAACTGATCCAGGTCACGCCGCTCCCCGAGCGGACCGAGCTCGCCCCGGCGCAGATCGCCGTCGGGAAGAACAGCGTGCACGTGGGTACGGGTTCGTACGCGGTGGAACTGCTCTGGGTGCAGGCCCAGGGCAAGAAGCCGATGCGGGCCGCCGACTGGGCGCGCGGCGTGCGCATCGGTGCCGGGGAGACGCTGGGCGGCTGAGCCCCCTTTCCCGGCGGCGGCTTTCGGGCGTACCCGGCGTACGCTGGGAGGTGCCTCATTCCCATGACCGGAGCACCTTTTTCGTGAGCGAGCAGTCCCGGCGGCCGCGCAGGCCCGCCAAGCCCTACCGTCGTCCCCAGAAGGACCCCGTCCGCATCCTCGCCTTCGAGGCGCTGCGCGCCGTGGACGAGCGGGACGCGTACGCCAACCTCGTGCTGCCGCCGCTGCTGCGCAAGGCCCGGGAGAAGGAGGGACCCGAAAAGTTCGACGGCCGGGACGCCGCGCTCGCGACGGAGCTGGTGTACGGGACGCTGCGCCGGCAGGGGACGTACGACGCGATCATCGCCGAGTGCGTCGACCGGCCGCTGCGCGAGGTGGACCCGCCGGTCCTGGACGTGCTCAGTCTCGGTGTGCACCAACTGCTGGGGACGCGGATCCCCAGTCACGCCGCCGTCTCCGCCTCCGTGGAGCTGGCCCGGGTGGTGCTGGGCGACGGGCGGGCCAAGTTCGTCAATGCCGTGCTCCGCAAGGTCGCGCAGGACGATCTGGACGGCTGGCTCGCCAAGGTCGCGCCCCCCTACGACCAGGACCCCGAGGACCATCTGGCCGTGGTGCACTCGCATCCGCGGTGGGTCGTCTCCGCCCTGTGGGATTCGCTGGGGGGCGGTCGCGCGGGCATCGAGGAGCTGCTGGCCGCCGACAACGAACGGCCCGAGGTGACGCTGGTCGCCCGGCCGGGGCGGGCCACCATCGAGGAACTGCTCGGCGAGGAGGCCGCCGTACCGGGGCACTGGTCGCCCTACGCCGTGCGGCTCACCGAGGGCGGGGAGCCCGGCGCCATCACGGCCGTGCAGGAGGGCCGGGCCGGCGTGCAGGACGAGGGCAGCCAGCTGGTCGCGCTCGCGCTCGCCAACGTGCTGGTCGAGGGCCCGGACGAGAAGTGGCTGGACGGCTGCGCCGGGCCCGGCGGCAAGGCCGCGCTGCTCGCCGCGCTCGCCGCCGAGCGGGGGGCCGTGCTGCTGGCCTCCGAGAAGCAGCCGCACCGGGCCGGGCTCGTGGAGAAGGCGCTGCACGGCAACCCCGGGCCGTACCAGGTGATCGCCGCCGACGGCACCCGGCCGCCGTGGCGTCCCGGCAGCTTCGACCGGGTCCTGATGGACGTCCCGTGCACGGGCCTGGGCGCGCTGCGGCGCCGGCCGGAGGCGCGGTGGCGGCGTCGGCCCGAGGACCTCGACAACTTCGGCCCCCTGCAGCGTGCGCTGTTGCGGACCGCGATCGACTCGGTGCGGGTGGGCGGGGTGGTCGGGTACGCGACCTGTTCCCCGCACCTCGCCGAGACGCGCGCGGTCGTGCAGGACGTTCTCAAGCAGCGTCCGGACACGGAGCTGGTGGACGCGCGTCCGCTGCTGCCGGGGGTGCCGGACCTGGGCGAGGGGCCCGACGTGCAGCTGTGGCCGCATCTGCACGGTACCGACGCGATGTACCTGGCACTGATCCGCCGGACCGGCTGAGGCCGGGGGCGGGGGCGGCACGGCTGCCCGCGGCTCGATAAAAGAGGCGCGGGAAAAAAGGGGCGCGGGGAACTGCGCGACCGACCCCCACCGGCCCGCGGCCGACGCCTGCCCGCACCCACCCTCAACCCCATTCGGCCCACCCCGCCAGGGCATGGCACGCTTGGGGCATGGCCGTGCAGATCAACCCCAGTATCCTGTCCGCCGACTTCGCCCGCCTCGCGGACGAGGCCAAGGCGGTCGAAGGCGCCGACTGGCTCCACGTCGACGTCATGGACAACCACTTCGTCCCGAACCTCACGCTCGGTGTGCCGGTCGTAGAGTCCCTGGCCCGTGCTACGGACACCCCGCTGGACTGCCACCTGATGATCGAGGCCCCTGATCGGTGGGCGCCGCAGTACGTCGAAGCGGGGGCGTCCTCCGTCACCTTCCACGTGGAGGCGGCGGCCGCCCCGGTACGGCTCGCTCGGGAGATCCGGGCGAAGGGGGCCCGCGCCTCCATGGCGCTCAAGCCCGCGACGCCCATCGAGCCGTACGAGGACCTGCTCCCCGAGCTGGACATGCTGCTGGTCATGACGGTGGAGCCGGGCTTCGGCGGTCAGGCGTTCCTCGACATCATGCTGCCCAAGATCCGCCGGACCCGGGAGTTGATCAGCAAGCACGGACTGGAGCTGTGGCTCCAGGTCGACGGAGGAGTTTCCGCCGAGACGATCGAGCGGTGCGCGGACGCCGGAGCCGACGTTTTCGTGGCAGGTTCCGCGGTGTACGGGGCAAACGACCCGGCAGAGGCGGTACGTGCACTACGCACCCAGGCGGAGACGGCCACCGCCCAGGCGTCATGGGCGTGCGACCACTGAGGTACGGGAACGTGAACGGCTCCGATCAGGGCTGATCAAGTGCGCCGGATCTGCAAGGATGAACGGCGTATCCAGAGTGTGAACAGCAGTGAGGAGATGGCCGTGTCGGGTATGTCGGCGGGCCGGTCAGCCGTGCGGATGGGACCCGCAGAGCTGGTGCAGGCGGCGGCCATGGCCCGCCGCTTCTACCTCGAAGGCAAGTCCAAGATCCAGATCGCTGAGGAGTTCGGCGTCAGCCGCTTCAAAGTGGCCCGGGTACTGGAGACTGCCCTCGAAAGGGATCTCGTACGCATCGAGATCCGCGTACCGGCCGAACTGGACGCCGAGCGCTCCGACGCGCTCCGTGCCCGGTACGGCCTGCGGCATGCCGTCGTGGTCGAGTCCCCGGCCGAGGCGGAGGAGACCCCCGACCCGGAGAACCTGGGTGAGGTCGCCGCCGACCTGCTCGGCGAACTCGTCAACGAGGGAGACGTGCTCGGCCTCGCCTGGGGCCGGTCCACCATCCACATGGCGGCCGCGCTCGACCGGCTGCCGCCCTGCACGGTGGTGCAGCTGACCGGCGTGTACGACGCCGGGACCTCCGAGCGCGGCTCGGTCGAGGCCGTCCGGCGCGCCGCTCAGGTGTCCGGCGGCGACGCGCACCCCATCTACGCGCCGATGCTGCTGCCGGACGCGGCCACCGCGGCCGCGCTGCGCAACCAGACCGGGATCGCTCGCGCCTTCGAGTACTTCGACAAGGTCACGGTCGCCTGTGTCTCCATCGGCTCCTGGGAACGTGGTATCTCCACGGTGCACGACATGCTGAGCGACGAGGAGCGCGCGCACTACGCCACGCTGGGCGTCGCCGCCGAGATGGCCGCGCACCTCTTCGACGCGGAGGGCCGCCGGGTCGGACGGGACCTGGGGGAGCGGTGCATCACGGTCAAGGCCGACCAGTTGCGACGTATCCCCGAGGTCGTCGCGATCGCGGGCGGCCAGCGCAAGGCGGCCGCGATCGACGCGGTGCTGCGGTCGGGGCTGGTCACCAGCCTCGTCACCGACACCTCGGCCGCGGACTACCTGATGACGGCGGGCACCACCCCCAAGCCCGCGCTGAACCGCGCGGACCCGGACGGACCCTGACCGCGAACCCGGCGAACCCGGCGAACCCGGCGAACACGGCGGCGCCGCGGCAGCCCGGGTGACAACGCTGCCGCGGCGACGAGCGGACCGTGCGGAAAGTGCGCTCAAGCACCCACCCGCCGTACCTGGAAGCGCCGCTCAGGCCTTGGCGGCCGTGGCGGGCGCGCCGTGCAGTGCTCGGCGGGTCTGATGGGAAGCGTCGCTCACGACCTGGCGGACTCGGCGGGCGCGCCAACCAGCGCCGGGCGGGGGGGAGCGCCGCTCAGGCCTTGGCGGCCGTGGCGGGCGCGTCGTTCAGTGGTCGGCGGGTCTGACTGGTCGCGCTGCTCCGGACGGGAGCGTCGCGTCGATCAGGGTGGCGGCCGCCTCTCGGACGACCGCGCCCACCGACGGGTCACGGTCCATCCGCGCGGAGACCGCTCCCCCGTCGTACAGCAGGTGCAGCCGCCGGGCGAGGCCCTCGGGATCCGGGGCGCCGGCGTCCCGGGCGAGGTCGGCGAAGAGGGCCCGGACCCAGGCCCGGTAGGCGTCGGACGCCTCCTCGATGGCGCTGCCGTGCTTGGCCTCCGCGCTGGCCGCAACGAAGGCGCACCCGTGGTAGTTCTGCTCGGCGAAGAGCTCGGCCTGCGCGTCGAAGACGGCCAGCAGCCGGTCCCGAGGAGTGCCGGCGTTCGCGACAGCGCGCAGCAGCCGCTCGGTCAGCCGGGCGTGCCGGGAGTCGAGGTAGGCGCGGATGAGCTGTTCCTTGCCGCCGAAGGTGTTGTAGAGCGAGGCCTTGGCGACCCCGGCGCGCTCGATGATGCGGTCGATCCCGACCGTCTGCACGCCCTCCGCGTAGAACAGCTCGTTCGCCGCCGCGAGCAGCCGCTCCCGGGCCGTGGGGGCCTTGGCGGCGGTCAACGTCTTCGTCATGCCACTCACCTTCCCGACACCTCCAGTCTACGGCTGAGCAGACCGGTCTACTCAGTCGGCTCCACCCGCTCAGCGCGCCCGCGTGACGTGCTCGGGCCGGTCCGCCCGGACCGGCACCGGCCGCGGGCCGCCGGACGCCACCTGCACACCGGGTGCCGACTGCGGGGCGCCGCGCAGCAGCAGGGCGGCCAGGGCCAGCAGCGCCAGGGCGATCACCACGGCGCCGTACTCCTCCGAGGTGGGCACCAGTCCGCCGCCGTGCACCACCAGCACACCGGCGAGCACGGAGGGGACGCCCATGCCGAGGTAGGAGACGACGAACAGCAGGGACAGCACGCCCGAGCTCTCGTGCGGCCTGGCCAGCGGCACCACGGTGCGGATGCCGCCCTGGAAGCCGCTGCCGAAGCCGACGCCGGCCACGGCCGTGCCGGCGAAGAACAGTGCGGGCATGCGCTGGTCGACGGCGGCCAGGGTGAGCGCCACCCCGGTGACGAGAGCGGCGATGCCGGTGTACATCACGGTGTTCGCCGAGGCCCCGCGCAGCGCGAGGGCCGAGCCTGCCGCCACGAACGCCAGGACGAACAGGCCGAGGCCGCCGTAGACGGCGGAGGTGGAGCCGACCAGGGTACGGACCAGGGCCGGACCGAGGGAGCCGTAGAACCCGGCCAGCGCCCAGACGGCGAACATGACGGGGGCCGTCGCCAGGACGGCGCCGCGGACCGTGCGGGGGAGCCTGATCTCGGGCACCAGGCTCGCCAGGGCACCCGGCTTCTTGGTGACGGTCTCGTCGATCAGGGCGACGGCGACGGCCTGGGCCACGAAGACGGCCAGCAGGCCGAGGTAGATCGCATGGGTCGGGGCGGGCAGGTACTGCACGACGAATCCGCTGACCAGGGCGCCCGTCGCGGTGCCGAGACCGGGGACGAAGGCGTTCGCGAGCGTGCCGCGGGCGCGGTTGATGTCCATCATCCCGGCACCTATCGCACCGAGTGCGGCGCCGGTGGACAGACCCTGGACGACACGGGCGGCGAGCAGTTCACCGACGCCCCCGGCGGTGGAGAACAGCAGCATCGCGGCGGCCTGGGCGACGATCGCGGCGATCAGGACCGGACGGCGGCCGACGTGGTCGGACAGCTTGCCGAGGACCAGCAGGCCGGAGAGGACCGCGATGGCGTAGACGCCGAAGACGACCGTGGTGGTGATCGGGGTGAAGCCCCATTCGGCCTGGTAGGTCGCGTACAGCGGGGTGGGCGCGCTGGAGGCGGCGAGGAAGGAGACGATGACGGAGGCGAGCACGTAGAACGCCGCGCGCGGCGGAATCGGCTTGCGTGACGCCTCGGTGCGAGCAGTGCGATCGGTGCGCTGGTGTGGTGCGCGGTGGTTCATCGGAGATCCTTCGCGGGGCCGGGGGCCGAAGACCGTCGTTCGGAGGTCCTTGGTGAGTAGACCTGTCTGTCTACGTGCCCTGGTCAACCTCATAGACAGGTCTGTCTATTCCGCGGGCTCGAAGAATCTTCGAAAAGTTTCGGCATGCAAGGCCCGTACGCCGTCTCAGGCATTCATAGGGTGATCCGGCAATCTCAATGTCGTCGCGCACGATCACATCGGGAGGACGCGTTGACCACTGACCCCCAGGCCGTGCCGGGAGCCGAACCGCAGCCGGTGCTCGCTCCGCTGACCACGGCCGCGATCTTCCTGGTGCTCACCGTGCGCCCCGGCGGCGAGGAGGCGGCGCGGGAGGTGCTGGGCGACCTCCGCGCGCTGGAGCGCAGCTTCGGGTTCGGTGCCCCGGAAGCCGCGCTGAGCTGTGTGGCGGGGGTCGGGTCCGCCGCCTGGGACCGCCTCTTCGACCACCCCCGCCCGGCGGATCTGCATCCCTTCCGGCCGCTGGAAGGCCCCCGGCACACCGCGGTCGCCACCCCCGGTGACCTCCTGCTGCACATCCGGGCCACCCGGTTCGACCTGTGCTTCGGGCTCGCCGCGGAGATCATGCACCGGCTGCGCTGCGCGGTGACCGTCGAGGACGAGGTGCAGGGCTTCAAGTACCTGGACGCCCGCGACCTGCTGGGCTTCGTCGACGGCACCGAGAACCCGGTCGGTGCCGCCGCGCGCCGGGCCGTCCTGATCGGCGCGGAGGATCCCGGCCATGCCGGCGGCAGCTACGTGGTCGTGCAGAAGTACGTCCACGACCTCGACGCCTGGAACGTGCTGCCCGTCGAGACGCAGGAGCGGATCATCGGGCGTACGAAGAGCACCAACCTGGAACTCGGGGAGCCCGCCTCCCACGTGGACCTGAACACGATCACCGGGCCCGACGGCGAGGAACAGCAGATCCTGCGGGACAACATGCCGTTCGGCAGCCCCGGCCGCGGCGAGTTCGGCACCTACTTCATCGGGTACGCGCGGCGGCCTGACGTCATCGAGAACATGCTGCGCAACATGTTCCTCGGCACCCCGGACGCCGCCCACGACCGGATCCTCGACTTCTCCACCCCGCTCACCGGCACGCTCTTCTTCGTGCCCTCCGACGACTTCCTGGACGACCTGCCCGCGCTCCCCGCCTCCCTGTAGGTTCCTCCGAGGAGGCCCTGACCTGCCTGGACGTTCGTCCCGGGCATGACGTACCGGGGCGCATGGGAGAATGAAGTACGTGCTCTTCCCCCTGGCCGGCCGGTCCGGGGGTCACCTCTGATCGACTGGGATGTGCGGCACGTGCGTTTCCTCAATGACATCCAGCCCGCGTACGACCTGACGTACGACGACGTCTTCATGGTGCCGAGCCGCTCCGCGGTCGGCTCGCGTCAGGGCGTGGACCTCGCCTCGCCGGACGGCACGGGCACCACCATCCCGCTCGTCGTCGCCAACATGACCGCGATCGCGGGCCGGCGGATGGCCGAGACGGTGGCCCGGCGCGGCGGACTCGTCGTGATCCCGCAGGACATCCCGATCGACGTGGTCACCGATGTCATCACCTGGGTGAAGAGCCGTCACCTGGTCCTGGACACCCCGATCGTGCTGGCCCCGCACCAGACCGTCGCCGACGCGCTGGCCCTGCTGCCGAAGCGGGCGCACAACGCGGGTGTCGTGGTCGACGAGGACGGCCGCCCCGTCGGCGTCGTCACCGACCGGGACCTGACCGGCGTCGACCGGTTCACCCAGCTCGCCGAGGTCATGTCCCGTGACCTGCTGCTCCTCGACGCGGACATCGACCCCCGCGAGGCCTTCAACAAGCTGGACGCCGCCAACCGCCGGTACGCCCCGGCCGTCGACCCGGACGGCAAGCTGGCCGGCATCCTCACCCGCAAGGGCGCCCTGCGCGCCACCCTGTACACCCCGGCGACCGACGCGCACGGCAGGCTGCGCGTCGCCGCGGCCGTCGGGATCAACGGGGACTTCGCGGACAAGGCCAAGCAGCTGCTCGACGCGGGCGTCGACACGCTCGTCATCGACACCGCGCACGGCCACCAGGAGTCGATGATCAACGCGATCAGGCTGGTCCGCGGCCTCGACCCGCAGGTCCCGATCGCGGCCGGGAACATCGTCTCGGCGGAGGGCGTCAAGGACCTCGTCGACGCCGGCGCGGACATCATCAAGGTCGGCGTGGGTCCGGGCGCCATGTGCACCACCCGCATGATGACCGGCGTCGGCCGGCCGCAGTTCTCGGCGGTCCTGGAGTGCGCCGCCGAGGCGAGGAAGTACGGCAAGCACGTGTGGGCCGACGGCGGTGTCCGGCACCCACGTGACGTCGCCATGGCGCTGGCCGCCGGCGCGTCCAACGTGATGATCGGGTCCTGGTTCGCGGGCACCTACGAGTCCCCGGGCGACCTTCAGCAGGACGCCGACGGGCGCCTGTACAAGGAGTCGTTCGGCATGGCCTCGGCGCGGGCGGTGCGCAACCGCACGTCGGAGGAGTCGGCCTACGACCGGGCCCGCAAGGCGCTCTTCGAGGAGGGCATCTCCACGTCCCGGATGTTCCTCGACCCGGCGCGGCCGGGGGTGGAGGACCTGATCGACTCGATCATCGCGGGTGTGCGGTCGTCGTGCACGTATGCCGGTGCGGGGTCGCTGGAGGAGTTCGCCGAGAAGGCGATCGTGGGGATCCAGAGTGCGGCGGGATACGCGGAGGGGAAGCCGCTGCACGCGAGCTGGAGCTAGGCCGGCCGACGAGGGCGCGTTGCGGGCGGCGGCTCGTGCTCTACTTCGTACTACGGCTGCCGCCGGTCCCGTCCTGCACCACCTGAGAGCTGAACGACCCCTTGCTGAACGATCTCGACGAACGCATCGTGCACGCCCTTGCCGAGGACGCCCGCCGCTCCTACGCGGACATCGGGCAGCTGGTCGGCCTGTCCGCGCCCGCCGTCAAACGGCGCGTGGACCGGCTGCGCGCCACCGGGGCGATCACCGGATTCACCGTACGGGTCGATCCGGCGGCCCTCGGCTGGGAAACCGAGGGGTTCGTCGAGATCTACTGCCGGCGCAACACGTCACCGGAGACCATCCAGCGGGGGCTGGAGCGGTACCAGGAGGTGGTCGCCGCGTCCACCGTGACCGGTGAGGCCGACGCGGTCGTGCAGGTCTTCGCGTCCGACATGCGGCACTTCGAGCGGGTGCTGGAGCGGATCGCGGGGGAGCCGTTCGTGGAACGCACCAAGTCGGTCCTGGTGCTGTCGCCCTTGCTGCGCCGTTTTTCGTCGGGCGCGCCGGGGTGAGAGCGACGGGGGGTGCGGTCGTGCGCCGGGTGCGGGCCGGTGGGGGTTGTTCGCGCAGTTCCCCGCGCCCCTTCAGGGCGCGGTTCCTCCGCC
>NZ_JBFAXI010000106.1:0-28749 GCF_040680735.1 Streptomyces sp. NPDC051987
GCGGAACTGGCGCCGTATCCGCTGGTCGGTGCGCTGGGCGCGATGATCGGTGAGGTGGCGGCGGACCTGCAGCGCGCGCACGGGGTCGACCTGCGGTGCGGGGTGAAGGTCACCCGGCTGGAGGGTGACGCCCAGGGGCGGCTGCGCCGGGCCCACTTCGACGACGGCAGCACCCTGGACACCGACGTCGCCGTGGTCGCGCTCGGCGGCATCCGCAACACCGAATGGCTGCGGGGTTCCGGGCTCGCGGCCGGGGTCTGGGGCATCGCCTGCGACACGGGCTGCCGCGCGATGGACCTCAACGGCACCATCACCGACGACGTCTTCGTCGCCGGGGACGTGGCGCGCTGCCCGAACCCGGTCTACGAGTACCGGCTGATCTCGCTGGAGCACTGGGCCAACGCGGTGGAGCAGGCCGAGGTCGCCGCCCACAACATGGTCCACGGCCAGGCGGACCGCTGGCCCCACCTGTCGATCCCGCGGTTCTGGTCGATCCAGTTCGGTGTGAACATCAAGTCCGTCGGCGTGCCCACCTTCGCCGACGAGGTGGTGGTCACTCAGGGCTCGGTCTCCGACCACCGGTTCGTCGCCGCGTACGGCTACCAGGGCCGGGTCACCGCGGCGGTGACGTTCAACAACGCGAAGTGGCTGGACCACTACCGGCACCTGATCGAGACGGCCGCGCCCTTCCCACCGCCCTGCCCCACACCCGACCAGCCCGTCGACACGAAACCGGTGCCCGTCGACTTCCCCGGCCCCACCCTGCTCGCCCAGGGCGCCACCGTGGTCGTCACCGGACACGACCCGGGCGAGCGCCGCGTCACGGCCGCCCACCAGCACCACCGGTAGCCGGGAAAGGACAGTGAGATGACCACGACCGAGGCGCCCGACACCCTGCGCCGGATCCTCGACTACTCCTCCCGGTCCGACCCCTACCCGCTCTACGCCGAGCTGCGCAGGACGCCGGTCGCCCGGCAGGAGGACGGCAGTTACGTCATCAGCACGTACCGCGAGCTCGCGGAGATCCTGCACAACCCGCACCTGAGTTCCGACGTCCGCAACCTGGCGCATCCGACGCCCTCGTCCGAGGGGTCGGCCCCGCCGTCGTTCATCAACATGGATCCGCCCGAGCACGACCGGCTGCGGCGGATGGCGATGCGCCACTTCGGCCCCCCGCACACCCCCGGGCTGGTGACCGGCCTGGAACCCGCTCTGGCCGACACCGTCGGCGGGCTCATCGACGACTTCGCGGACAAGGAGCGGATCGACATCGTCGACGACCTCGCCTATCCGTTCCCGGTCGCGGTCATCTGCCACCTGCTCGGCGTGCCGCGCGAGGACGAACCGCGGTTCCGGGTGTGGGTCAACGACCTCATCAACTCGATCGACTACGACCCGAGGACCGACCCCCCGGAGAAACTGGACGCCGGCGTGCGGGCCCGCCAGGAGCTGCGCGAGTACCTCGGCGCACTGGTGGAACGACGCCACGGCCGCCCGAGCGACGACCTGCTCTCCCGGCTGGCCAACGACGACGGGCCCGACGGGCGGATGACCGACGAGGAGATCATCAGCACCGCCAACCTGCTGCTGATCGCCGGCCACGAGACCACCGTCAACCTCATCACCAACGGCATGCTCACCCTGCTGCGCCATCCCGAGGTGCTGCGACGGCTGCGCGACGAACCGGACCTGGTCGTGCCGCTGGTGGAGGAACTGCTGCGCTACGAGCCGCCGGTGCACATCATCCCCTGGCGGGCGGCGTACAGCGAGGTCACCGTCGGCGACATGGTCATCCCCAAGGGCTCGCGGATCCTGCTGATGCTGGCCTCGGGCAGCCGGGATCCGAACCGCTTCCACGAGCCGGACCGCTTCGACCCCGACCGGCGGGACAACCAGCACCTCGGCTTCGGCAGCGGCATCCACCTCTGCTTCGGCGGCCCGCTGGCCCGCCGCGAGGCCCAGATCGCGCTCGGCGAGCTGGCCCGCCGCCTCGACGAGCCCCGGCTCGTCGCCGACCCGCCCCCGTACCGCCGCAGCCCCGTCCTGCGCGGCCCGATCCATCTGCAGGTCGAACGGAACGGGGCCTAGGGCCCGGCCGCGGAGGCCGACGGCCGGCCCGGGACGCCGGTGGTCCGGCATGGAGTCGCCGCTCGGGGGAACCCGAGAGCACAAGAGAAGTCGTGGGACGCGGTAGGAGGTACCGTCATGATCGCCCTCGGCATCATTCTGCTCATCGTCGGGTTCGTCACGGGCATATCGATCCTGTGGACCATCGGCATCATCCTCGTCGTGATCGGGGCCATCTTCTGGATCCTCGGCTCGATGGGGCACGCGGTCGCCGGTCGGCGCCACTACTGGTGACCGTGCCCGCCGCCGGAGCCGCTTCCTCGCAGAGGCCGAGGATCCTGGCGAACGGCCTGCGCAGCACCACGGCCAGGGGCGCGCTGTCCTCCTCGGCGTAACGGGCCAGTCCGGCGCGCGCGTCGTCCGCGTCCGGGCGCGGATCCCGTCCCGCGAGGACCGCGTCCAGGGCGCGCCCGGTGGCCTCGGCGACCGGGACGAGGCGGGTCCTGGCCCGGGAGAGCGCGGCGGTGGCCCCGTCGCGGACGGTGAAGAACTCCGCCTCGGCGGCCAGCGTCAGCAGCTGGGGCACCGCCCGGACGACGCGGTCGATCCGGGCGGTCAGCTCGGCCACCTCGGCCCGCCTGCGCCGGCGCAGCGGATCGAACCGCATGGCCTGCTCCACCTCCCGCGCCCGTGCCCCGCAGCCGTGCAGCCGGTCCGCGTCCGCCAGCGCCGCCGCCCGGTTCGCGCGCACGCCGTCCGGCACCCCGATCGCCCGCGCGCCGCGGACCAGGGCCGTGGAGAGCCCGTCCGCGCACTCCCGCGCCAGCGCCTCGGTCACCCGGCGCGGGTCGCGCGGCCACAGCAGCGGGGCCACGACGGCGGTGACCGCGCCGCCCAGCGCGTTCTCCCACAACCGGGCGAACCCGTACGCGTCCGGCGACGGATTGGCGAAGACCAGCAGTGAGCTCACCGCGACCTGCACGTTCAGCGCCGTACCGGAACTGATGACGCTCCCGCAGAGCAGGGCGAGCGCCAGCACCGCGGCGAGGACGAGGGTGCTCGGCCGGAAGAGGCTGACCACGGTGACGCCGATGGCCACTCCGGCGATCACTCCGAGGATGCGCAGCAGCAGGGCGGCCAGCGAGGAGGCGGGATCGCCGCGGAGGGACAGCACCGGGACGATGGCTGCGAACACCGGCGGCTGAGCGGCACCGGCCCACAGCGCCGTCTGCCAGCACAGGACCGCCGTCACCAGGATCCTGGCCGCCGTCGGCCCCTGCAGCCGGAGCCTGCGGCGCACCTGCGGCCACGGGGAAGCACCCGTCACCCGCTCACCATAGGCACAGAACACGGACCGCCGCCCTCCGGTGACAGTCCGTGTCGTGACAGGCCGTGCCGTGCGGGCGTCACCAGTCGAGGGCGTCGTCCATCGACTGCTGCCAGTACGTGACCTTGAGGGAGTCGTCGACGTAGACGCCCTTCGCGGGCAGGGACGGGTGGGCGCCGGTGCCGACGCTCCCGTTGCCGGAGCGGCCCTGGAAGTAGACGGTCAGCGAGTCGACGGTGTGGCCGTGCGCGCCGCTGCCGTCGGTGGCGGACAGGCTCACCGAGGCGTAGCCGGACTCGCCCGGCGCGAGCGTGACGACCGCCTGCGGCTGCGAGTCCTTGATGACCGGGGGCACGGCCTGCGCATCGCCGAAGCGGACGGACGGGTAGTAGTACAGGTAGCAGGTCCGGCTGCCGGTGTTGGTCACCGTGAGGAGCATGTGGTTCACGGGCCGGTTGAGCGGGGCCGCGACCGTCCGGGTGGTGGAGGCGTCGCAGGTGACCGGCCGGTCGGCCGAGGTGGCCGCCTGCGGCGTGGCGGCGGCTCCGGCGGGCTTCGTCGCGGCCGGCTTCGCCGCGCCGGTCTTCGCCGTCTCGGTCCTCGTGGTGCCGGTCTTCGTGGTGCCGTTCTTCGTGACGGCGGCGGCGCGTCCGGTCTCCGGGGAGCCCGGGGAGGCGGTGCCGGCTCGGGAAGGCACCGCGGCGGGGGAGTGCGCGGCCGGGGCGCCGGTCGCCGCGACGCTCTCGGCGTGGACGCCCGTGCCGTCGCTGCACGCGGTCAGGGACAGCGCGGCGAGTACGACGGTGGTGGCGGCGCCGACGAGACGGGTGCGGGAGGTGCGGAGGACGGACATGGTGTGGTGCCCCTTCGGTGTTCGGGTGGCGGTGGTGATTGGATGACCGGAGCCTGCGCGGCGATCTGTCCCAACCGCCAGGCAGAGCTGGCAGTTGGGGACACTGGAACGCGGAAACGTGCTCTGGCCAGGGCGAACGTGGGGGCCCTGGAACGCGGAACTGGAACGCGAGGGGATGGGGAAACGGGTGGCAGGGGCAACAGGGGCCGACGCGGGGCAGGCGTTCGCGCTGCTGCTGCGGGAGCTCAAGGACCGCTCGGGACTCAGCTACGGGGCGCTTGCCAAGCGGCTGCACATGAGTACCTCGACGCTGCACCGCTACTGCAACGGCACCGCGGTGCCCGTCGAGTACGCGCCGGTGGAACGTCTCGCCCGGGTCTGCCGGGCGACCCCGCCGGAGCTCGTGGAGCTGCACCGGCGCTGGATCCTGGCGGACGCGGCACGAGGGAGCCGGGCGGAAGCCGGACCGGCGGACACCGCCGCCACGCCGGACCCGGAACCGACGGCACCCAAGGCACTCGGGGCACCGAAGGCACCGGAGGCACCACAGGCGCCGGGCGCACCCCACGCACTCGGGGCACCGAGGGCGCTGGAGGCACCGGAGGCACTGGAGGCGCCAGACGCACCCAAGGCGCCCAACGCACCAGGGACACCGCCCGCACCGGCCGCCGGTGCGGGTGGGCTCCCTGGCGGGGGCACCGAGGTGGATCCGGGCGCGGATCCCGGCGAGGGCGGGGAACCCGTCGTCCTCGACGTGCCGCGTGGGTCCGCGCCGCCGCGCCGTCGGCGCCGTACCGCGCTGATCGCCTCCGCCGCGACGGTCGCCGTGCTCGGGGCCGCCGTGCTCGCCGTAGGGCTGCCCTTCGGCGACGCGGGCGGCCGACGGGCGGCCGGCGACGTGGGCACCGCCCCGACCAGCGCCGCGCCCGGCGCCCGGCACCCGTCCGCCACCCCGGCCCCGAGCGCGAAGGAACACCGGCGGTCCGCGTCGGCCTCCGCCACCCCCGCCGGGTCCGCCCCGGCGTCGTCGGCCGGGTCCGCGGGCGCGCGGGACGACGGCCGGCGGACGGGCGGCGCCCAGGGCGCCGACGACACCGCAGCCGGCGCCGTCCCGCTGACGGTCCACACCCGCCCCTACGTCTACGACGACCCGTGCAGCCAGCACTTCCTCGTCGACAGCGAACCGGCACAGGTCGGCCCCCCGGCGAGCGAGCAGGACGCCCCGCGCTGGGCGGCGGCGTACGGGGCGGTGTCCTCGGGCGAGCAGGAGGTCGCCCTCACCGTCCAGGGCACCGGCGCCGAGACCGTCGTCCTGGAGGCGCTGCACGTCCGTGTCCTCAGCAAGGGCGCGCCGCTCGCCTGGAACGACTACTCGATGGGCGTCGGCTGCGGCGGTGGCGTCGGGACCAAGTCGTTCGGTGTCGACCTCGACGACGGCAGCCCCACGGTGACCGTCCAGAACGGCCAGCGCGACTTCCCGTACAAGGTCAGCGAGTCCGACCCGGAGGTCTTCTACGTCTTCGCCCGCACCAAGGCCCACGACGTCCGCTGGGATCTCACCCTGGACTGGTCCAGCGGGAACCGCCGCGGCACGGTCCGGGTCGACAACGCCGGCACCGCCTTCCGTACCAGCGCCGACGTCGGCCGTCCGGGCTACGACTACCCGCTGGGCGGCAGCGAGTGGATCGCGCGGGACAGCTGACCGGACCGGCGGAACCCGGCGGCCGTCCCGCGCGGGTGTCCGCCGTCGCCTGGCCCATGTGTCCCGGTCGCGTGCCGTGCGCGCCCGGACGCGGAGCGCGCGAGCGGCTGTCGGATGCGCCCCAGGGGGTGATGCAGGCGACCGGGTGTGGTGTTATATGGCCGGTATGCACCATATGCTCCGGCGGGTGCGTTCCTGGTACGGGGTGCGCAGCGTCGCCGGCCAGATGTTCCTGCTGCAGGTCGCAGTCGTCCTGGTCATCGTGGCGACGGCGGTCGTCGCCCTCCTCCTGCAGTCACGGTCCGACGCCGAGCGGGACGCCCGGAACCACACCGAGGCCGTGGCCGCGGCCGTCGCCTCCGATCCCACCGTGCGGCAGGCGCTCGCCGGTCCGCGTCCGAGCGCCGTGCTCCAACAGGTGACCGAGGAGGCCCGCAGGCGCTCGCACGTGGACTTCATCGTGGTGATGAGCCCCGCGGGCGTCCGCTACACCCATCCGAACCCCGCCCAGATCGGCCGGCACTACATCGGCAGCATCGCCAAGGCGCGCGACGGCGGCACCGTCACCGAGACGACGACCGGGACCCTGGGCTCCTCGGTCCGGACCGTCGTGCCCGTGACCACCCCCGAGGGCAAGGTCGTCGGGCTGGTCTCCGCGGGCATCGCCGTGCGCCAGGTGAGCATGGCGGCGGCGCGGCAGGTGCCGCTCGTCCTCGGCGGCACCGGGCTGGCGCTGACGGCCGCCACCGGCGGCACGGCCCTCGTCGGCAGGCGGCTGCGCCGCCAGACACGCGGCCTGGGGCCGGTGCAGATCACGCGCCTGTACGAGCATCACGACGCCGTGCTGCACTCGGTGCGCGAGGGTGTCCTGATCGTCGATCCGCACGGCCGGCTGCTGCTGGCCAACGACGAGGCACGGCGCCTGCTGGGGCTGGCGGCGGACGTGGAGGGCCGGCCCGTCACGGAGCTGCGCCTGGACGCACGGGCCGAGGACCTCCTCGTGTCGGGCCGGACGGCCACGGACGAGGTGATCGAGGTCGGCGGCCGGCTGCTGGCGGTCAGTCAGCGCCCCATGGACGGCCCGGCCGGGCCGGGCGGCACGGTCGCCACCCTGCGGGACACCACCGAACTCGTCGCGCTGACCGGCCGGATCGAGGTGGTCCAGGAACGGCTCAGGCTGCTGTACGACGCCGGACTGCGCATCGGCACCACGCTCGACGTGACCCGCACCGCCGAGGAACTCGCCGAGTTCGCCGTGCCCAGGTTCGCGGACTACGTCACCGTCGATCTGGCCGACACCGTGCTCAGCGGCGAGGAACCGGACGAGGTGACCGCGGTCCGGCTGCGCCGGGTCGCCCTGCACGGCGGCCGGGAGGGCGTTCCGCTGCGCCCCGCCGGTGAGGTCGTCCACTTCGACCCCGCCACCCCGCAGGCCGAGGGCTTCGGCTCCGGGCGGATGGTGCTGGAGCCCGACATGGCGGCCTTCTCCGGCTGGCAGGGCCAGGCCCCCGACGAGGCACGGCACCTGGTGGCGTACGGCATCCACTCCATGATCGTCGCCCCGCTGCGGGCCCGCGGCGCGAACCTCGGCGTGGTGTCCTTCTGGCGGTCCAGGGAGCCGGCCCCCTTCACCGCGGAGGACCTCTCGCTCGCGGAGGAGCTGGTCGCCCGCGCGGCGACCAGTGTCGACAACGCGCGCCGCTTCACCCGGGAGCGCGCCATGGCGGTCACCCTGCAGCGCAGTCTGCTGCCGCACGCCCTGCCGGAGCAGAACGCGGTCGACGTGGCGCACCGCTACGTCCCGGCCGGGCTCGGCGGCGTCGGCGGTGACTGGTTCGACGTGATACCGCTGCCCGGGGCCCGGGTGGCCATCGTGGTCGGCGACGTCGTGGGGCACGGCCTGCACGCCGCCGCGACCATGGGTCAACTGCGCACCGCCGTCCACAACTTCTCGACGCTCGACCTGCCGCCCGACGAACTCCTCTGGCACCTGGACGAGTTGGTGACCCGCATCGACCTGGACCGGGACGGCGACCACGGCACCCGCACGCTCACGGGCGCCACCTGCCTGTACGCGATCTACGACCCGGTCTCCCGGGTGTGCACCATGGCCAGGGCGGGCCACCTGGAACCCGTCATCGTGCCCCCGGACGGCGACGCCCACCTGCCCGGCGTGCCGGCCGGGCCGCCGCTGGGGCTGGGCGGGATGCCCTACGAGACGAGCGAGGTGCTGCTGGCGGAGGGCAGCGGCATCGTGCTCTACACCGACGGCCTGATCGAGGACCGGCGGGAGGACATCGACGAGGGCATCGAGCGGCTGCGCCGGGCCCTGGCGGTGGCGGGGCGCACGCCGGACCAGATGTGCCAGGCGGCCATGGACGCCATGGTGCCGGGGGCGTCCCGGGACGACGTGGCCCTGCTCGTCGCCCGCACCCGGGCGCTGGACGACCGGCACACCGCGTCCTGGACGGTGCCGTCCGACCCCTCGGCCGTCGCCGGTGTCCGGGCCGCGGCCACCGAGCTGATGGCGGCCTGGGGCCTGGAGGAGGAGGCCTTCACCCTGGAGCTGATCCTGAGCGAACTGGTCACCAACGCCATCCGGTACGCGGCCGGCCCGGTCGGGGTCCGCCTGATCCACGACCGCAGCCTCATCTGCGAGGTCTCCGACGGCTCCACGGTCTCCCCGCACCTGCGCCGGGCCGCCGGCACGGACGAGGGCGGCCGCGGGCTCTTCCTGGTCGCCCAGTTCGCCGACCGCTGGGGGACCCGCTACACCGCTGACGGCAAGGTCATCTGGACCGAGCAGTGGCTCGGCGCGACGCCGTGAACCGGCGGGCGGCCCGCGCCTGCCGCCCGCCCGGCAGGCCGCACGGCAGGCCGCACGGCCGCCCCTGGACCTCCCCGGACGGCGTGACCATGCTCGTGATCACCTATCCCGCGGCCTGACCCGCGAGCCGGACCGCCAGGAGGGCCACGTCGTCGTCGTTGTCCGGTGGGCGGGCGCGGGCCAGCAACTGGTCGGTGAAGGACTCCAGGGGGCGCTGGGCCAGCGCCGCGGCATGGCGGCGCAGCCGGTTCATGCCCTCGTCCAGGCCATGCCGGTGGGACTCCACGAGGCCGTCGGTGTAGAGGACCAGGGTCGCCCCGGGCGGCAGTTCCGCCGTCGCGTCCGGGCGCACGTGGTCGGGCGCCACGCCCAGCAGGATGCCGTGGCCCCCGGTCAGGTACCGGGCCACGCCCTCCCGGGTGACCAGCAGCGGGGGCGGGTGCCCGGCGTTGGTCCAGGACAGCTCGCAGCGGCCTGCGGCGTCCTCCGTCATGCGGGCCAGGACCAGGGTGGCGATGGACACCTCGGCGATCTCCCGGGTCGCCTGGTCGAGCCACTCCACGACCTTGCTGGGCGGTTTGCGCTGGGACAGGGCGTACGCGCGCAGCATGTTGCGCAGCTGGGCCATGCCGGCCGCCGCGTCCAGGTCGTGGCCGACCACGTCGCCGATGGCGAGCGCGAGGGCGCCGTCCGGCAGGGTGAACGCGTCGTACCAGTCGCCGCCGACCTCGGAGGCGTCCGGCGCGGGCAGGTAGCGGACGGTCATGTCACGGCCCGGTGTGTGCGGCAGCCTGGGCAGCAGGTGGCGCTGCATGGTCTCGGCGACCTTGCGCTGGCGCTGGTAGAGGCGGGCGTTCTCCAGAGCCAGGCTGGCCCGGCGGGCGATGTCCTCCAGCAGGGCGACCTCGCTCGCGGTGAACCGCTCCGGCTGGTCGGCGCGGCCCAGGGTGAGGGCCCCGAGCACCTGGTGCAGGCTGCGCAGCGGGACCAGGACCGCCGCGTGCATGCCGGTCGCCTCGAACAGGTTCCGCTGCTCCACCGCGATGCCGGAGTCGGGCGGCCCCTGGTAGGTCTCCGGACCGGCGAGGGAGGACGCGACGCCGCGCAGCGCGCGGGACAACGGCATCGGCGAGTCCTGCGGCACCGGCGGCATGGGCCCCTGGAGGTCGTCCCGGAACACCACCGTGCCGCGCTCGGCATGGGCGACGGCGAACCGCCACACCTCGCCCTGCTCCTGGATCAGGTCGATGACCGCCCAGTCGGCGAGGCGGGGCAGCACGAGCCGGACCAGGCGGCGCAGCGCCTCGTGGATGTCCAGGGTGGAGGTGAGCAGGGTCGTCGTCTCGGCGAGCAGCGCGAGCCGTTCCAGCTCGGAGAGCCGTCCGCCGGCCGGGGGCCGCTGGGCGGGGCGCCCGGAGCGTCCGGAGGAGTGGAAGAGGACGAGCGTGGCCGACGGGCTGAGGCCGATGTCGCACGGGGTGGACAGCCACGCCACCGGCAGCAGCGTCCCGTCCCCGCGCTCCAGCCACTCGTCGCAGCCCTGCTGGGTGCGGCCGGCGAGGATGCCCGCGCGGATCCGGCACTGGGCTCTGGGCACGGGCTCCCCGCGGCTGGTGCGGTGCAGCAGGTCGTGGGCGTCCTGGCCGACCAGCTCCGCGGCGGTGCGGGCCAGGAGCTGTTCGCCGCGCGTGTTGACCGCGACGATCGCCCCCCGCTCGTCCGCCAGACAGGCGCCCGTGCCGAGCGCGTTCAGCGCCCTGGCGACCGCGTCCCGGGCACCGCTCATGGCCTGCCTCCCTTCCCCCGGGAAGCCCCCACGCCCACTGCTGCCCGCCGGGTTCCCCCGGGGGACGCGCTGATGTGCACGGGCACGGTCCGGACCGGTCGGCTCAGACCAGCTCGGCCTGGGGTGCCGCCGGGGGGCGGCTCGGCTGCCGGCCGGGGTGGGGTTCCCAGCGGGTGACGACCCACAGGTAGTGGCCGATCACCGAGGCGGTCGCCAGGACGAGCAGCGGTCCCGCCACCCAGGGACGGTCGGCCATCTCCAGCGGCAACCAGCGGTATGCCACCAGGAGCGCGGCGAAGACCGCCGTACCGTGCGCGACCAGCCGGACGCCCGAGCGCTCCCAGCCGCGGTCGTGGGCGCGCAGGGCCGCCTCGACCGTGAGCGCGAACACCGCGCCGGCGAGGAGGTCCGCGCCGTAGTGATAGCCGAAGCCCAGCGTCGCGGTGACCGTGGCGACCAGCCAGAACGCACCGGCCCAGCGCAGTGCCCGCGGCCCCCTGCGGGAGTGCACGAAGATCGCGGTGGCCCACGCCGTGTGCAGGCTGGGCATGCAGTTGCGCGGCGTGAACCCGTCGTACCGGACCGGGTGCGGGGCGGTCACCGGCGGCACCGTGCGCGGCCAGAGGTCGGCCACCGGCCAGTGCCCCTGCGGCGCGTGCTCGGCCCAGAGGCTGACCGATGTCCAGTGATCGGCGCCGGTTCCGTAGGCGAAGACCGGTCCGACCACCGGGAAGAGCATGTAGACGGCCGGTCCGAGCAGGCCGATGACCAGGAAGGTGCGCACCAGGTGGTGGCGCGGGAAGCGGCGCTCGGCCGCCACGCCGCGCAGCTGGTACAGCGCGACGGCGACCGCGGCCACGGCGAGCTGGCCGTAGACGATGTCGAGGAGGTTGAAGCCGATCGGTCCGGTGGCCGTGACGAACCGGCCGACCAGCCAGGACGGGTTGCCCAGCGCGTGGTCGGCGGTGGCCACGTACTGGTCGAGGACCATCGGCCGGGTCTTCGAGGTGATGAGGAGCCAGGTGTCGCCGGTCTTGCGGCCGGTCACCAGCAGCAGGCCCAGCCCGGCGCCCTTGAGCAGCAGGGCGCGTTCCGGTCCGGTGCGGCGGGTCACGGCGAGCACCGCACAGCCGAGCAGCACCCACAGCGCGCCGTTGCCGAACGGCTGGCCGGGGGCCGCCGCGGTGCCCGACGCCCAGCGGACCGCCGCGAGGAGGAGGTCGATGCCGACCGCGGCGCCGAGGGCGACGAAGCGTTGCCGCCAGGGGAGCACCACCATCGTCAGGGCCAGGCCGGCGTAGAGCAGAAAGCCCGACTTGGGCGCGTACACCACCTCTCGGGCCTGGTTGGTGAGCGGTCCCGGCAGACCGTAGTGGCGTGCGGCGACCTCCAGCGCGACGAGGAACGCGAAGGCCGTGGCACCGGCCGCCACGGCCCAGGGTCTCAGTGGTGTGTGTCTCAAGGTCCGGCCGATGTGTGAGTTTCTACGGGTGAGTTGACGTCCTGTTCACCGAGGGAAGACGGAAAGACCGCGACCCGGGTTCCGGTTCTGCACTCGACAGCGTGACGTTAATGGCAGGACAACGCACGGTAAAGGGTTCGGCATCGTCGGTTCAACGCACTTGAACTGTGCATGACCCGTCGGGTGTGATGCGCGAAGACCACGTAGAGATCACTTCACGTGACTTTCGAATCCCAGGGGGATCCATGCACATAGCCCGCACCGGGCGGGGCGTCGCGGCTGCCACCTCCGTGGCCGCGCTCGCGGTCACCGCACTCGCGAACGCCGCCCCCGCCGCCGTACCGCACACCCTCGCGGTACCGGCCGTCGTCGGGCACACCCTGGCACACCATGTGAGCAGCCCGCTCTCCAACGCGCAGTGCCAGGCCAAGTGGCAGATCAACTGCTACACCCCGCTCCAGTACCGCACCGCGTACGACCTGAACGCCCTCTACCGCAAGGGCGTCACGGGCAAGGGGCGCACCATCGTCATCGTCGACTCGTACGGCTCGCCGACCGTGCAGCACGACCTCGACGTCTACAGCAAGCAGTTCGGGCTGCCCAGCACCAAGGTGAAGGTCGTCAAGTGGGGACACGTGCCCGCCTTCGACCCGAAGAACTCGGACATGACCGGCTGGGCGGGCGAGACCACCCTGGACGTCGAGATGGCGCACGCGGTGGCCCCCGCCGCGAAGATCGTCGTGGTCGAGACGGCGGTCTCCGAGACCGAGGGCACCACCGGTCTGCCGGAGATGATGGACGCCGAGAAGTACCTGATCGACCACAACGTCGGCGACGTCATCAGCCAGAGCTTCGGCGCCACCGAGAACACCTTCCCCGGCTTCGCCAAGGGCGACTTCTCCAGCATCAAGAAGCTGCGGTACGCCTTCCAGGACGCCGACCGCAAGCACGTCACCGTGCTCGCCGCCTCCGGTGACGGCGGCGCCACCGACCTCAAGGCGGACGGCAAGACGTACTACAACAAGCGGGTCAACTCCTGGCCGTCCTCGGACCCGTTGGTCACCTCGATCGGCGGCACCCAGCTCCACCTGAACGACAAGGGCGCCCGAATCAAGCCGGACAGCGTCTACAACGACTACGGCTCCGGCGGTGGCGGCCAGTCCCACGTGTTCACCAGGCCGTCCTTCCAGAACGGCGTGAAGAGCAAGGTCGGCACCCGCCGCGGCACCCCCGACATCTCGATGTCCGCCGCGGTCGACGGCGGCGCCTGGATCTACTCCAGCTTCGACCCGACCGCCACCGGCTGGGACGTCTCGGGCGGCACCAGCGAGGCCACCCCGCTCTTCTCGGGCATCGTCGCCCTCGCCGACCAGGCGGCCGGCCACCGGCTGGGCAACATCCAGAAGAGGCTGTACGACCTCTACAGCGCCCACTCCAAGCTGACCGGCATCGTCGACGTCAACGACGGCACGAACAACAGCTACCAGGGCGTGACCGGCTACAAGGCGGTCAACGGCTACGACCTCGCCACCGGCGTCGGCACCGTCGACGCCCTCCGCTTCGTCCCGGCCCTCGCCAAGCAGAAGCCCTGACGCTCCCCGCACCACAGCACCACAGCACCACGGACGGCCCGGGTCCCGCACCCGGGCCGTTTTCCGTCTCTGCCGCTGCGGGGTGTCCCCGCCACCGCCGGGCGGCGGCGTTGCCGGGTCGCGACGGCGAAGACGGCGAAGGCGCCCGGGGCGGCGAGATGCCGAGGGGGCCGAGGCGGCGAGGTGGCCGAGAGGCCGGGGCGGCGGAGGCGGCGAGGTGGCCGGGGGCGGAGGCGGCGCGGGTGCGGAGGGGTGGGCGTGGGGGGAGGTCTTCGTCAAGTGGCTCTCCGCTGCCGCCACTTCGGCCGCCCCGGGCCCACGGCGCGGCCAACTCCCGCCCTACCGACCTGACCTGGGGCGGCGTCGGGCCGCGCGCGAGGTCGGGACGCCACGTGACGCAGCTGTAACTGCCGCGCTGTCCATACGTCTTGACGTACCCCGGCGCACCGCGTTTGCTTCCCTTCACATCATCGGTCGCGCATGACCCTCCCCCCACTCGGAAGGCGCCTGATGTGAGCGTTCCCATCCTCCGCGGGATCCCCCTGCCCCGCCTCGTGACCACCCTGGCCGCCTCCGTGTCGGCGCTCTCGCTCACCGCGTGCGGCGTCGTCGACGGCATCGGCGGCGGCGACACCTCCGCGTCCCCGACGAAGGGCGACGACATCACCGTGGGGCTGCTCCTGCCCGACAAGGACACGGCCCGCTTCGAGGCCTTCGACCACCCCATCTTCGCGAAGGAGGTCGCCACCCTCACCCACGGCAAGGGCAAGGTCGACTACGCCAACGCCGAGGCGAGCGTGGCCACGCAGAGCCGGCAGTTCCGGCAGATGGTGTCCAGGAAGGTCGACATCATCGTGGTGGACGCGCTGGACGCCAAGGCCATCGCGCCGGACGTCCGGAAGGCGAAGGACGCCGGGATCCCCGTCATCGCCTACGACCGGCTCGCGCAGGGCCCGATCGACGCCTACGTCTCGCACGACAACGAACTGGTCGGTGAGGTCCAGGGCCGCGCCATCGTCGGCGCGCTCGGCAGCAAGGCCGCGACCAGCGAGGTCGTCATGATGAACGGCGACCCCGCCGACCCCAACACGGCGAGTTTCAAGGCGGGCGCCCTCGGCGAGCTCAAGGGCAAGGTCCGCATCGCCGAGGAGTACGACACCGACAAGTGGTCGCCCGCGGTCGCCGAGGCCAACATGAAGAAGGCGATCAAGGCCGTCGGCCTGACCGACATCGCCGCCGTCTACTCGGCCAACGACGGCATGGCCGGGGCCGTCATCGACGCCCTGAAGCAGGCGGGGGCCACCAGGATCCCCCCGGTCACCGGGCAGGACGCCAACCTGGACGCGGTGCAGCGGGTCGTGACCGGCGAGCAGTACATGACCGTGTACAAGTCGTTCCTGGACGAGGCCACCGACGCCGCGCAGATGGCGGTGTACAAGGTGCAGGGCCGCGACATCCAGTACGACGCGCTGGCCCAGGACAAGGTCGACAGCCCGACCGAGCAGGACATCCCCGCCACGCTCGTGCCGGTGGTCGCCCTCACCAAGGACAACATCAGGGACACGGTGATCCGGGACGGCGTCTACACCGTCGCCGACATCTGCACCCCGAAGTTCCGCTCGGCGTGCGCCGCGATCGGCCTCAAGTAGGGCCTCTCGCGCGGAGGGCTCACGGCGTCACCAGGAACTCCACCACGGCCAGCGCGAACAGCAGACACAGGGCGATCCCCACCACCACCCAGCCGGTGGGGTACGACCACAGCAGGTAGACGACCACCGCCGCGGCCACCAGGACCCAGGTGATCAGGGTGCGGTGCCGGCGTACGAAGGGGCCGACCGGCCCGGTGCGCAGCCCCGCGTGGTCGGCGGTGCCGCGTACCGCCCGGATCCCGGAGGTCCACAGGCCCCGGACCAGCCCGGCGTACCGGCCGGGTCCGCTGAGCCAGGCGGCCAGGGCGATGACGACGGCCAGCGCCACGACCACCCGCACGCCGGTCCGCAGGAAGTGGGTCAGCGCGTCGTACACGGCGGCCGCCGCGCCCGGGGAGACCCCCGCGGGCAGCCGGTCCAGGTAGAACACGCGGAACACACGCAGCCCGACGCCGAGCAGCCCGGTGGTGACGGCGACCGCGAGGCAGCCGGTCACCAGGGCCCGGCGCCGCCGGACCGCGAGCAGCACCCCGCCGGCGACCAGCAGCACGGCGAGCACGGGCAGCCAGTCCCCGGCGAGCTGGAGCAGCCGTACGTAGGTCTTGACCTTGCCGACCTGGTCGGACCTGACGAGGGTGAAGTCGGTGTGCACGGCGGGGATGTGCTGGGCGGGGGTCAGCCCGGCGGCGACGAGCCGCTGCTTGACCTGGTCCACGAGGGGGCCGATGTCGAGGGTGACGCTGTCGTCCGTCAGCCGCACCGCGCCGCCGCCGCTGCCGGTGAGGGCCTTGTCGAGGCTGCTGTGGATCCTGCGGTTGGCGTCGGTCCAGACGGTCCGGAACGCGTCGGAGGCGGCGACCTGACGCGCCTTGTCGTGGACGAAGCTGCGGACGGCGCCTTCGAGCGCGTCACCGATTCTGCCGCCCAGCGCCTGCTGCAGGCGGGGCCGGTCGGCGGGGGCCGCGTCGGCGAGCAGGGCGGGCAGGTCGAGGTGGCTCATGAGCGCGTCGGTGGCCCGGTTGGCCACGGCGTTCTGCACGTCGGCGTTGGAGGCGAGCGGGGCGACCGTGCTGACGTAGCGGTCGGTGTCGCCCACCTGGTCGGCCGCCCACGAGGCGACCACGGCGAGCGGGGCGAGCAGGCAGCCGACGAGGATCAGGACGACGGCGAGGACACTGCGCACGCGGTGCCGGGGCGGCCGGGCCCGTTCGCCCTCCAGGGCCGCGACCCGGGCCCGGAGCTCCCGGACGTCGTCGGACCGGTTCTCCCCGTCGTCCGCGTGCGCGCTGTCCTCGGTCACCCGTGCCTCCCGCTCGATCCGGTCCCCCTCCAGCCGAACCGCCGAAGCGCGCCCCCGCGACCAGGAAGCGGCCGTCCGGGTCATCCCGGCCCACCCCGCCGCCCGCCGAAAACCGGCCCGCCTGGACACCGGAGAACGGCGTGCCGGAGATCCGCCCTGCCGGAGAACCGCCGGGCCGCCGGGACATCGGACACCGCAGAACCGGCCCGCCGCCCCGCCGGAAAACCGGCCCTCCCGGCCGGACACCGGAGAACGGCCTGCCGGAGATCCGCCCTGCCGGACAACCGCGGGCCCGCCGGGGCACCGCGATACCGGACACCGCAGAACCGGCCCGCCGGGATGCCGGCCCGCAGGGACACCGGGACCCCGACACCCGAAAAAGGGGAGCGCCCCCGGCCCGCGTGGGGGCCGGGGGCGCTCCCCCGTGGGCGTGGTGCTCGGGCTACTTCACCGGCTCCGGCTCCGGCGTGTTCTCCGGCTCGGCCTCGCCCGCCGGGTCCACCGGGGTCTTCACCGAGTCGAGAAGCAGCTGGGCCACGTCCACCACCTGGATGGACTCCTTGGCCTTGCCATCGTTCTTCTTGCCGTTGACGGAGTCGGTGAGCATCACCAGGCAGAACGGGCAGGCGGTGGAGACGATGTCGGGGTTCACCGACAGGGCCTCGTCGACGCGCTCGTTGTTGATGCGCTTGCCGATCCGCTCCTCCATCCACATCCGCGCACCGCCGGCGCCGCAGCAGAAGCCGCGCTCCTTGTGGCGGTGCATCTCCTCGTTGCGCAGACCGGGCACGCTGGCGATGATCTCGCGCGGCGGCGTGTAGATCTTGTTGTGGCGGCCCAGGTAGCAGGGGTCGTGGTAGGTGATGATGCCCTCGACCGGCGTCACCGGGACCAGCTTGCCCTCGTCGACGAGGTGCTGGAGCAGCTGGGTGTGGTGGATGACCTCGTAGTCGCCGCCGAGCTGCGGGTACTCGTTGCCGATGGTGTTGAGGCAGTGCGGGCAGGTGGCGACGATCTTCTTCGCCGACTTCGGCTTCTTCGACTCCGCCGTGACCTTGCCGTCGTCGTCCAGCTCCTCGCCGAACGCCGTGTTCAGGGCCATGACGTTCTCCATGCCGAGCTCCTGGAACAGGGGCTCGTTGCCGAGGCGGCGGGCGGAGTCGCCGGTGCACTTCTCGTCGCCGCCCATGATCGCGAACTTGACGCCCGCGATGTGCAGGAGCTCCGCGAAGGCCTTGGTGGTCTTCTTGGCGCGGTCCTCCAGGGAGCCCGCGCAGCCGACCCAGTACAGGTACTCGACCTCGGTGAGGTCCTCGATGTCCTTGCCGACGACCGGGACCTCGAAGTCGACCTCCTTGAGCCACTCCAGGCGCTGCTTCTTCGCCAGGCCCCAGGGGTTGCCCTTCTTCTCCAGGTTCTTGAGCATCGTGCCCGCCTCGGACGGGAACGCGGACTCGATCATCACCTGGTAGCGGCGCATGTCGACGATGTGGTCGACGTGCTCGATGTCCACCGGGCACTGCTCGACGCAGGCGCCGCAGGTGGTGCAGGACCACAGGACGTCCGGGTCGATGACGCCGTTCTCCTCGGCGGTGCCGATCAGCGGCCGCTCGGCCTCGGCGAGGGCCGCCGCGGGGACGCCCTTGAGCTGCTCCTCGGAGCCCTTCTCCTCGCCCTCGGCGGTCTTGCCGCCGCCCGCGAGCAGGTACGGCGCCTTGGCGTGCGCGTGGTCCCGCAGCGACATGATCAGCAGCTTCGGAGAGAGCGGCTTGCCGGTGTTCCACGCCGGGCACTGCGACTGGCAGCGACCGCACTCGGTGCAGGTCGAGAAGTCGAGGAGGCCCTTCCAGGAGAACTGCTCCACCTGCGAGACGCCGAAGACGTCGTCCTCGCCCGGGTCGGTGAAGTCGATCGGCTTGCCGTTCGAGGTCATCGGCAGCAGCGCGCCCAGCGAGGTCCCGCCCTTGGCGTCGCGCTTGAACCAGATGTTCGGGAAGGCCAGGAAGCGGTGCCAGGCGACGCCCATGTCGGTCTTGAGCGAGACCGTGATCATCCAGATGAAGGAGGTCGCGATCTTGACCATGGCCGTGAGGTAGACCAGGTTCTGCAGCGTGCCGACGCTCGTGCCCCGGAAGGCGGCGACCAGGGGGTAGGAGGCGAAGTACGCGGCCTCGTAGCCGTGCACCCCGGCGAGGGCGCCCTCCAGGCCGCGCAGGGTCATGATGGCGACGCCGATGATGAGGATCACGGCCTCGACGAAGTAGGCCTGGCCGAAGTTCGAGCCGGCGAACCGGGACTTGCGGCCGGGCCGGCGGGGGTGGCTGAGCTGCCGGATGACGATGAGCGTGAGGATGCCGAGCGAGGTCATCGTGCCGATGAACTCGACGAACATCTCGTAGGGCAGCCAGTGGCCGATGACCGGCAGCGCCCAGTCGGCCTGGAACAGCTGGCCGAAGGCGTTGATCAGCGTCAGCACCAGGGAGAAGAAGCCGACGGCGACGAACCAGTGGGCAACGCCCACCACGCCCCACCGGTTCATCCGGGTGTGGCCGAGGAACTCCCTGATCACCGTGGCGGTGCGGGCGGTCCAGTCGTCGGTGCGGGTGCCCGCCGGGACGTCCTGGCCGAGCCGTACGAACCGGTAGATCTGCGCGATGGCGCGGCCGAACAGCGCGACGCCGACCACGGCGAGTACCAGCGACACGATGATCGCGGCGAGTTGCATGGGGGCTCCTCGGGCCTGCGAGGGGGGTGGTCTCTTCGGGTCTCCGTACGGAGTGTTCCCGAAATTACTAAGCGGTAACTTATGTAGTCGGTTCGAGACTACCCGCATCTTTACTCGCACTGTAGCCAGGCGCGGGGTGATCTGGATCGCTGAGGGGTGCCTGGGCGACGGGCCCCGAACCCGATCGTGTTATTCGTACAGAATGGTTACATACAGGTCTAATTTGGACTCGTGCTCTACGGGATCGTCGCCGCCACCACAGCCTTCCTGCTCGCCGCCTTCCTCGCCGCGCTGATCCGGCCGTGCGCCCTGCGGCTGGGCCTCCTCGACCGCAGGCGGGCGCGGCGGGTGCCCGCGCTGGGCGGGCTGGCCGTGGTCGGCGCCACCTGTCTGGTCGCCTGCGCCGGCGACTGGACCGGCGTCGCCCCGCTCGGCACCGGGGTCGGGGAGCTGCTGGCCGCCGGGGGAGCCGTGGCGCTGCTCGGGGTGGTCGCCGACGTGTGGCGGCTCAAGACGCGGTTCCTGGTGTTCGGCACGGCGGTGGCGGCCGCGTGCGTGGTGCCGTACGGCGAGTTCGGGGTGGCCGGCGGGCTGCTCGGCGCCGGGTGGGTCGCCTTCGTCGCGGTCGCCTTCAAGGGGCTGGACCACGCGGACGGGCTGGCCGGGACCGTGGGGGTGGTGACCGCCTTCGGCGCCGGGGCCTGTGCCGCCGCCGAGGTGATGGACGGGCTCGCCGCGCTGCTGAGCGTGCTCGCGGCGGCGCTCACCGGGTTCCTCATGCACAACTGGGCGCCCGCGCGGATCGCCCTCGGTGCCACCGGCGCGCTGTTCACGGGGTTCGTGCTCGCCGCCGCCGCGCTGGTCACCCGGACCGGGTACGAGCCCGCCGCCAGCGCGGGCGTGCTGTTCGCGCTCACCGCCGTCGCGAGCGCGGACGTCCTGCTCGTCGTGCTGTCGCGGCTGCTGGCCGGGCGGCCGGTGCTGCGGCGCGGGCCCGACCATCTCGCCCACCGGCTGCGGCGCCTCGGGCTCACCTCCCAGGGGGCGACCGTCGTCCTCGGCGCCGCGTCCTTCGCCGGGGTGCTCGTCGCGGTGCTGGTGCACGGCGGCTGGCTGGGCCGGACCGGCGCCACCTGCGTCGCCTGCGTCACCTGCACGCTCGTGCTGCTCCTCCTTCGGGTGCCGGTGTACGGACCCCGACCCGCCGCAACGACGCAGGTCAGCGGCCACTTGCGTGTAAGGAGCGGATAAGAGTTGAGTCTGCTCCACTCAGGTCTGTTGACCCCGGGCCGTGCTTGATGCACACTTGAGTCCGTTCCACTCAAGTCAGCTGGAGGAAATCACCATGGCACGTGCGGTCGGCATCGACCTGGGCACGACTAACTCCGTCGTCAGCGTTCTTGAAGGCGGCGAGCCCACCGTCATCACCAACGCCGAGGGTGCCCGGACCACGCCGTCCGTCGTCGCCTTCGCGAAGAACGGCGAGGTTCTGGTCGGCGAGGTGGCCAAGCGTCAGGCGGTCACCAACGTGGACCGGACGATCCGGTCCGTGAAGCGTCACATGGGCACCGACTGGAAGATCCAGCTGGACGGGAAGGACTTCAACCCCCAGCAGATCTCCGCGTTCATCCTGCAGAAGCTCAAGCGGGACGCCGAGGCCTACCTGGGCGAGAAGGTGACCGACGCGGTCATCACCGTCCCGGCCTACTTCAACGACTCCGAGCGCCAGGCGACCAAGGAGGCCGGCGAGATCGCCGGTCTGAACGTCCTGCGCATCGTGAACGAGCCGACCGCCGCCGCGCTGGCGTACGGCCTCGACAAGGACGACCAGACGATCCTCGTCTTCGACCTCGGTGGCGGCACCTTCGACGTGTCCCTCCTGGAGATCGGCGACGGCGTCGTCGAGGTGAAGGCCACCAACGGCGACAACCACCTCGGTGGTGACGACTGGGACCAGCGCGTCGTCGACTACCTGGTCCAGCAGTTCAAGTCCGGCCACGGCGTGGACCTCGCCAAGGACAAGATGGCGCTGCAGCGCCTCCGCGAGGCCGCCGAGAAGGCCAAGATCGAGCTGTCCTCCTCCACCGAGACCTCGATCAACCTGCCGTACATCACCGCCTCCGCCGAGGGCCCCCTGCACCTCGACGAGAAGCTCACCCGCGCCCAGTTCCAGCAGCTGACCGCGGACCTCCTGGAGCGCTGCAAGACGCCGTTCCACAACGTCATCAAGGACGCCGGCATCCAGCTCGGCGAGATCGACCACGTCGTCCTCGTCGGCGGCTCCACCCGCATGCCCGCCGTCGCCGAGCTCGTCAAGGAGCTGACCGGCGGCAAGGAGGCCAACAAGGGCGTGAACCCGGACGAGGTCGTCGCCATCGGCGCCTCGCTCCAGGCCGGTGTCCTCAAGGGCGAGGTCAAGGACGTCCTGCTCCTCGACGTCACCCCGCTGTCCCTCGGCATCGAGACCAAGGGCGGCATCATGACCAAGCTCATCGAGCGGAACACCACGATCCCGACCAAGCGGTCCGAGATCTTCACCACCGCCGAGGACAACCAGCCCTCCGTCCAGATCCAGGTCTACCAGGGCGAGCGCGAGATCGCGGCGTACAACAAGAAGCTCGGCATGTTCGAGCTGACCGGTCTGCCGCCGGCCCCGCGCGGTGTCCCGCAGATCGAGGTCTCCTTCGACATCGACGCCAACGGCATCATGCACGTGACCGCGAAGGACCTGGGCACGGGCAAGGAGCAGAAGATGACCGTCACCGGCGGCTCCTCGCTGCCGAAGGACGAGGTCGACCGGATGCGCCAGGAGGCCGAGCAGTACGCGGAGGAGGACCACCGCCGCCGCGAGGCCGCCGAGACCCGCAACCAGGGCGAGCAGCTCGTCTACCAGACCGAGAAGTTCCTCAAGGACAACGAGGACAAGGTCCCCGGCGAGATCAAGACCGAGGTCGAGGCCGCGGTCGAGGAGCTCAAGGAGAAGCTCAAGGGCGAGGACACCGCCGAGATCCGCACCGCCACGGAGAAGGTCGCGGCCGTCTCCCAGAAGCTGGGCCAGGCCATGTACGCCGACGCCCAGGCCGCGCAGGCCGCCGGCGGTGCCCCCGCCGGTGACGGTGCCGACGACGTGGTGGACGCCGAGATCGTCGACGACGAGCGCAAGGACGGTGCCGCGTGACGGAGGAGACCCCGGGCTTCGAGGAGAAGCCCGACGTCCCCTCCGGCGCCACCCCCGACGACGCCGAGCCGAAGGCCGCTCCCGCCCAGGGGGCGGCCCCGGACGGGGACGCAAGCGCACAGCTGGCCGGTCTGACCGCGCAGCTGGACCAGGTACGCACCGCGCTCGGCGAGCGCACCGCGGACCTCCAGCGCCTCCAGGCCGAGTACCAGAACTACCGCCGCAGGGTGGAGCGGGACCGGATCACGGTCCGGGAGATCGCCATCGCGAACCTCCTGACCGAACTCCTGCCCGTGCTCGACGACATCGGCCGCGCCCGGGAACACGGCGAACTGGTCGGTGGTTTCAAGTCGGTGGCCGAGTCGCTGGAGACGGTCGCGGCGAAGATGGGCCTGCAGCAGTTCGGCAAGGAGGGCGAGCCCTTCGACCCGACGATCCACGAGGCGCTGATGCACAGCTACGCGCCGGACGTCACCGAGACGACGTGCGTGGCCATCCTGCAGCCCGGGTATCGCATCGGCGAGCGCACCATCCGCCCCGCGCGGGTGGCGGTCGCCGAACCGCAGCCGGGGGCGACGCCGGCCAAGGCCGAAGGAGCCGACGAGGCCCCGGCGGCCGGGGACGAGAAGAAGGACAACGGCCCTGAGGAGGGCTGACGTCGTAGACACTGACGGGAAGGAGGGGCGTCGGGGATGAGCACCAAGGACTTCATCGAGAAGGACTACTACAAGGTCCTCGGCGTCCCCAAGGACGCCACCGAGGCCGAGATCAAGAAGGCGTACCGGAAGCTCGCCCGCGAGTTCCACCCGGACGCCAACAAGGGCAACGCCAAGGCCGAGGAGCGCTTCAAGGAGATCTCCGAGGCTAACGACATACTCGGCGACCCCAAGAAGCGCAAGGAGTACGACGAGGCGCGCGCCCTCTTCGGCAACGGCGGCTTCCGCCCCGGGCCGGGCGCGGGCGGCGGCAACTTCAACTTCGACCTGGGCGACCTCTTCGGAGGCGGCGCCCAGGGCGGGGGCGGCTTCGGCGGCGGCGGCTTCAGTGACGTCCTGGGGGGCCTGTTCAACCGGGGCGGCGGCGCGGGCGCGCGCACCCAGCCCAGGCGCGGCCAGGACATCGAGTCCGAGGTCACGCTCAGCTTCACGGAGGCCATCGAGGGCGCCACTGTCCCGCTGCGGATGTCCTCGCAGGCCCCCTGCAAGGCCTGTTCGGGCACCGGCGACAAGAACGGCACCCCACGGGTGTGCCCGACCTGCGTCGGCACCGGCCAGGTGGCGCGAGGATCCGGAGGCGGCTTCTCGCTCACCGACCCCTGCCCGGACTGCAAGGGCCGCGGCCTGATCGCGGAGAACCCCTGCCCGGACTGCAAGGGCAGCGGGCGCGCCAAGTCGTCGCGGACCATGCAGGTCCGTATCCCCGCCGGGGTGACGGACGGTCAGCGCATCCGCCTGCGCGGCAAGGGCGCGCCGGGTGAGCGCGGCGGCCCGGCCGGCGACCTGTACGTGATGGTGCACGTCGACACCCACCCGGTGTTCGGCCGCAAGGACGACAACCTCACGGTGACCGTCCCGGTGACCTTCACCGAGGCGGCGCTCGGCGGCGAGGTCAGGGTTCCGACCCTGGGCGGCCCGCCGGTCACCCTGAAGCTGCCTCCGGGCACGCCCAACGGCCGCACCATGCGCGCCCGCGGCAAGGGCGCGGTCCGCAAGGACGGCACCCGCGGCGACCTGCTGGTCACCGTCGAGGTGAGTGTCCCGAAGGACCTGGCGGGGAAGGCTCGTGACGCACTGGAGGCGTATCGCGAGGCGACCGCGGGCGAGGACCCGCGCGCCGAGCTGTTCGAGGCCGCGAAGGGAGCATGACAGAGATGGACGGCCGTCGACGCAACCCATATGAACTGACCGAGGAGACCCCGGTCTACGTCATCTCGGTGGCGGCCCAGCTCTCCGGACTGCACCCGCAGACGCTGCGCCAGTACGACCGCCTCGGCCTGGTCTCCCCGGACCGCACGGCCGGCCGGGGCCGCCGCTACTCGGCCCGCGACATCGAACTGCTCCGCCAGGTGCAGGCGTTGTCGCAGGACGAGGGCATCAACCTGGCCGGCATCAAGCGCATCATCGAACTGGAGAACCAAGTCCTGGCGCTCCAGCAGCGTGTCGCCGAACTCCAGGCAGCGGTGGACGGCGCGGCGGCCGCGATGCAGCAGCGCGAGGCCGCCGTCCACGCCTCCTACCGCCGCGACCTGGTCCCGTACCAGGAGGTCCAGCAGACCAGCGCGCTGGTGGTGTGGCGGCCGAAGAAGGCCAAGGACTAGCAGCACCCCGCGCGAAGGGGCCCGGTGGTCACCGGGCCCCTTCCGTGTGCCGTCGCAGGGGTCATTCCCAGATGCCGTAGGCCCTCGACGTGATCGCGGCCTCGGCACCGGAGGCGTCCAGGCGGACGACGCGGTAGTAGTACAGGCCCAGCTCGTCCTCGTGCACCGTGGTGTCCAGGTACGACGACCTGTCGCCCACGCTGCCCTCGGCCAGGGTCACATAGGCGGCCGTGGCCGGGTCCCAGCGCTCCACGCGGTAGGCGGCGAACCGGGAGCAGTCGCCGAGGCCGGAGCTCTCGGAACACGAGACGGACAGATCCGGATAGGTGTCCGCGCGGATCTCGGTCCCCGTCCAGCCGGGCGGCCGGGTGTCGGGCAGGGTGACCGAGACGGTGACCGTGTGGAAGAAGTCGGGGCCCTCGCCCTCGTACAGGTGGTAACCGTCCGCGGCGGCCACCCGGTAGACGTGGGTGGCGCCGTCGGGGAGGGTCGGGCAGACGATCCCGGTGGCGGCCGAACTGCCGGTCCAGCAGTTCTTCTTCCAGACCGTCCCACCGGTGTCCGGGTCGGTCACCGCCTGCCACACGTAGTACTCGGTGACGTCGTCGTCGGCGGGCGGGGTCCAGGTCAGGCGGACGCCGAGCGGGATCCGTTCGGCCGTCAGGTCACCGACGGGACCGGGGCGTTCGGTGTCCGGTGTGGTCGCCGTGGCGGCGGGGCCGGGCGCTGAGGAGTGCCCGTACGGGTCGACGGTCACGACGCGGTACTCGTACGCCGTCTCGGAAGCGCCCGTGCGGTCGAGGCAGCTGCCGTCGATCTGCTTGCGGCCGGCGTACGCGGGCGCGTCGTCACCGGTCCAGTTCCAGGTCGTCTCGGGGTCCTGAAGCGTCCTGTCGGGCCCGCTGGTCGGCGAGCACTTCTCCAGGGTGGTGCTCTGCCCGGTCGCCACCTCGGTGCGCAGGATCCGGTAGGTCAGCAGCGGACCGCCGTCGAAGGTCCACGGGTCGGCGCTGCTCCAGTCGAGCAGCACGCCGTCGCCGAACCGGTAGGCGCGGGTCCGGAACGCGGGGATGGCCTCCGCGCGGTCCGCCATCGTCAGCGTGACCTCGACCGGGGCCGCCGCATTGCCGTGCGCGTCCACCGAACGCACCGCGTAACGGTAGGTGTCCGCGACCGCGAGCCGCTGGCGCGGGACGACGTCGGTGTCCTTCGTGGTGCGGACGGCGGTGCCGGTGTCCGCGCCGGGCAGCGCGTCCGACCAGCCGCCGGTCGCCGGGTCGTACTGGAGGACCTGGTAGGCGGTGGCGCCGTCGGCCGGGGACCACACCAGGTGGGGCACACCCTCGCGGTACGCGACGCGGGCGTCGGCGACGGCCGCCGGAGGGGTCAGGTCCGACGTGGTGAACGTGGTGGCGGCCGAGTACGCCGACCAGTTCCCGGCCGCGTCACGTGCCCGGCCCCGGTAGGTGACCCTGCTGCCGTCGGCGGGCTGACCGGTGTCGCAGATCGCGCCCTTGGCTCCGGTGTACACGGTGGTCCAGGCGCCGGTGGCGGGGTCGCGCCGCTGCATCTCGTACCGGACGATGTCGGCCGCGTTCGCCGGGGTCGTGACGAGTTCGGGAGCCGCGTAGGGCTCGCCGGCCGGGCAGCTGTCCATTTCGAGGAACGGTGCGGCCGGCGGGGTCCGGTCGGGGGTGGTGACGCCCTGGTCGGCGCTCCCGGCGGACTGGTTGCCCGCCTTGTCGTAGGCGCGGACCTCGTAGTAGTACGTCGCACCGGTCCGCGGCGGGACGTCGGAGTACGCGGTGGCGGTGGTGGACGCCAGCGGCTTGCCGCCGAACGGCGTCCCCTTCAGCCGCCGGTACACCCGGTACCCCGCGAGGTCCATCTCCTGGTTCCGGGCCCAGGCGAGCCGGGCCTTGCCGGACGCCGCGTCGTAGGACACCGAGGTCCCGCCCGGGACGAGCGGCCCGACCTTGTCGACCGCGGCCGAAGTCCTCGGGGTGTAGGTGAACTTCACCCTGGCGGCGCCGGTGAAGTTCGCGTAGTCGACGCGGAGGGTGTGCCGGCCCCTGGGGACGGTCACGTTGACGGTCCTGCTCACCGTCCTGGAGGTGTTCTTCCACAGGTCGACCTTGCGGCGGCCGTCGAGATGGACGCGGATCCCGTCGAGTCCGGAGACGGCGAGGGCGAAGGGCCCGCCGGAGCCGAAGTCGCGGGTCACCGTCCAGCGGACACCGAAGCCGTCCTTGGGCAGCCCGGACGCGGGAGCCCCGCTCCAGCTCTCGTCGATCGCCGTGTCGCACGCCGTCTTCTTCGGGGTGCCCTTGAACGTGGTGTTCGCGAACAACTCCCGCTGGTAGACGGGGGAGGCGCAGGTCGTGGCGGCCGAGGCGGTCACGGCGGTGCCGCCGAGCAGGGTGCCGGCCGTGGCGAGCACCATGGCGAAGGCCGCCGTGCCTGTGGCTGAGTTCATTCGATCCTCTGGTCGTATCGCCGCGCCGGAGGCGGCTGTCGTCGATCACGACTCATGAGGAAAGGACTTGGTTGTACCGATCTTTGCCTGTCCGTGAACTCCCCATGGGTGGAGGGTCCGTAAAGAGTGTTTGGAGGGGGTTCCGTTCCGCCTTCACAAAGGCAGCGGAGCGTGCTGTTGCGCACTCGTTAAGTAGTTCCGCTTGACGCCGGGTGTGGCGTACGCGTTGTCTTTTCAGACATCTGGGTCGCAAAGCAGCCCCACGTCCGGAACGCACCTGAAGTGAGCCCCCGTATGCGTCGTATAGCCATGTCCGTGGCCGCGTCCACGATGACCCTCTCGCTCGCCGGTTGCGGCGTGCTCAACGCGACGGGATCGTCTACCACCGCGACTCCGACCAAGGGCAACGACATCACGGTGGGCGTGCTGATGCCGGACAAGATCAACACCCGGTACTCCAACTTCGACTACCCGATCATGAAAGCGAAGATCGCCGAGCTCACGAACAAGCAGGGCCAGGTCGACTACGAGAACGCCGCGTCGTCGGCCGCCACGCAGACGAAGCAGATGCAGAAGATGATCGACGACAAGGTCGACGTGATCATCCTTGACTCGGTCGACTCGCACGCGATCGCCGGCACGGTGAAGAAGGCCAAGGACGCCGGCATCCCGGTCATCGCCTACGACCGGCTCGCCGAGGGCCCGATCGACGCCTACGTCTCCTTCGACAACGAGCTCGTCGGCGAGGTCCAGGCCCGCACGCTCCTGGAGGGCCTCGGGTCGAGCGTCGACTCCTCCGACAAGGTCGTCATGATCAACGGCTCGCCGACCGACCCGAACGCCAAGCAGTTCAAGACGGGCGCCGAGTCCGAGCTGAACGGCAAGGTGACGATCGCGGACTCGTACGACACCAAGGACTGGGACCCGGTGGTCGCCCAGCAGGAGGTCACCAAGGCGATCAACTCGCTCGGCAGGAACAACATCGCCGCCGTCTACTCCGCGAACGACGCCATGGCGGCCGGCGTCATCAAGGCCCTCAAGGCGGCCGGCGTCACCAACATGCCGCCGATCACCGGCCAGGACGCGGACCTCGACGCCATCCAGCGGATCCTCAGCGGCGAGCAGTACATGACGGTCTACAAGCCGTACCCGGACGAGGCCGAGGCCGCCGCCGAGATGGCCGTGTACAAGGTGCAGGGCAAGGACATCCAGTTCGACGCGCTCACCCAGGACACCGTCGACAGCCCGACCAACAAGGACATCCCGTCCCAGCTGGTGCAGGTCAACGCCGTCACCAAGAGCAAGATCAAGGACACCGTGGTGGCCGACGGCATCTACACGGTCTCCCAGATCTGCACCGCCGCCTACAAGACCGCTTGCGCGGAGGCGGGACTCAAGTAGTCCCGGCCGCCGGGGGCTGGGCGCGCGGTCGGCCGCGGACCGGTGGGGGCCGTTCGCGCAGTTCCCCGCGCCCCTACCAGCCGCGGG
>NZ_JBFAXI010000107.1:0-28136 GCF_040680735.1 Streptomyces sp. NPDC051987
CGCCGGCCCCCCCGCGGGCGCGGGGGCCCCCGCGCGCGCCCCCACGCGCGCGCCGCCCCCGCCCCAGCCCGGGGCGCGCCCGCGGCTCTGCTACTGGCCGCCCGCCGGGTCCAGCGGGTTGTCGGTGATGCCGCCCGTCGGGGTCTGGGACGGGGTCTGGGACGGGGTCTGCGACGGGGGCGCGGACTTCGTCGGGGTCTGGGACGGACTCTGGGACGGACTCTGGGCCGGCGGTGAAGCCGACTTCGACGGGGTCGAGCTCGGCGTCTGGGACGGCGTCTCGGACGGGGTCGAGCTGATGCTCGGGGACTCCGTCGGCTTGACGGCCGCGCCCAGCTCGGTGTTCAGGTCGAACTTGGCCTTCTTCGTGACGCCGAAGGTGTACGCCGCCCAGATCTGCGCCGGGTAACCGCCACCGTTGATCCGGCCGGTGCCGGGGATCAGGCCGGTGGCGCCGGTGAGGGACACCTGGTTGTGGGTCTTGGCGTCCTCGCCGAACAGGCCGACCGACGTCACCAGGTCGGGCGTGTACCCGGTGAACCAGGCCGACTTGTTGTTGTCGGACGTACCCGTCTTGCCGGCCACCTGCTGGCCCCTGCGCAGCGGGTTCTGGGCCACCGACACCTTGGCCGTACCGTCGTCGACCACGCCGGTCAGCACGGACGTCACCTGGTCGGCCGCCTCCCGGCTGACCACCTGTTCGCCGACCGGGTTCGGCAGGTCGACCTTGCGGCCGGTCTTCTCCGCCGACGCGAGGATCGACGGGGTGACCTTCTGACCGTGGTTGTCGAGGGTCGCGTACACCCCCGCCATCTCCAGCGGGCTCGCGCCCATCGTGCCCAGGGTCATCGCGGGCACCGCCTGGAGGCCCTCGGTGTCCAGACCGAGGTCGTCGGCAGTCTTCAGCACGTTCTTCATGCCGACGTCCACACCCATCTGCGCGAACACCGAGTTGACGGACTTGTTCATCGCCGTCTGCACGGTGATCTTGCCGTAGTCCGCGTCGTCCTCGTTCGGCGGTGCGAAGGCGATGTCGCTGCCCTTGACCGGACGTCCGCTGGTGCCGTCGTAGATGGTGTTGGCGTTGATGTCCTTGCCGTCCTGCGTCTTGGCGTCCTGGTCCAGCGCGGCGGCGAGGATGATCGGCTTGAAGGTGGACGCCGGCTGGTAGTCGGCGCGGGTGGCGTTGTCGGTGTAGTGCTTGTAGTAGTCCACGCCGCCGTACATGGCGACGATCTTGCCGGTCTTGGGATCGACGGAGACGGCGCCGGCCTGGACGTTCTTGTCGACCTTGCGCTTCTTGCCGTCGAGCTTGCTGGTGAGCTGGCTCTTGACGGCCGCCTCCAGCTTCTTCTGCCTCTTCGGGTCGATGTTCAGGGTGATCGTCCAGCCCTGGTCGACGACGAGGGCCTCCGCCTCGGAGCGGGTGATCCCCTGCTCCTTCATCAGCTGGTTCTCCAGCTGGGTGTTGGCCAGTTCGACCAGGTAGCCCTTCTGGCCGTCCAGGCCGGACGCGGCCTTGGGTTCCTTGGGCACCGGGAACGTCATGGCGTCCCGCTTGGACTTGTCCAGCCAGCCCTGCTTGACCATGTTGTCCAGGACGTAGTTCCAGCGTGCCGTCACCAGCTTCTTGCCGATGGGGCCCGCCACCGCCCAGTCGTACTGGCTGGGCGCCTGGAGCAGCGCGGCCAGGTAGGCGCCCTGCTGGACCGAGAGCTTCTCGGCGTCGACGTGGTAGTAGGCCTGGGCGGCGGCCTGGATGCCGTAGGCGCCGCGGCCGTAGTAGCTGGTGTTGATGTAGCCCGCGAGGATGTAGTCCTTGGACTTCTCGCGGTCCACCTTGAGCGTGATGACCAGTTCCTTCAGCTTGCGCGTGATGGTCTGGTTCTGGTCGAGGTAGTAGTTCTTGACGTACTGCTGGGTGATCGTCGAACCGCCCTGGGTGCCGCGGCCCATCGCCGTGTTGTAGAGGCCGCGGGCCATGCCCCTGAGGTCGATGCCGTTGTCGTTGTAGAAGGTCTTGTTCTCCGCGGCGACGAAGGTGTGCTGGACGTCCTTCGGGACCTTGGAGAGGTCGACGATCTCGCGGTTGACGGTGCCCTTGCGGGCCAGGACCGTGCCGTCGCTGTACTTGTAGACGTTGCTCTGCGTCTGCGCGAGCGCGTTGCCCGCCGGGATGCTGACCATCATGTACAGCGCGATGAAGGAGCCGATGCCCAGCAGACAGACGGTGAAGAACGCGCCGAGCATCTTCTTCCAGGTGAACAGCGCGCGTATCCGGCCCTTGGCGGGCTTGCCCGGCGCACCCGGCTTTCCGGGCGGAGCGGACCTGCCCGGCTTCCTGGCGGCGGCCCGGCGGCGCTCCGCGCGGGTCGCGCCCTCGGCCGCCTGGGCGGCCGCGGCGTCGGGTGACTCGACCGTGGCCGTGGTGCCGCTCGCCGCCCTCGTCGGCGTCTCGGTCTCGGCAGGCTGGGGCGTGCGGTTCCGGGGCGCAGCGCGGCGGCCGCCGCGCTGCCGCGCTCTTCTCTCGTCCGCTCGTCCCATGAGTCCGTCCGCTCCGCTTCGTCTCGGCTGTCACACGTGTGTACGGGTGTCACACAGGCACGTGGCTCAAGTCAGTCCAGAAAGCTAACACCGCTCTCTATGACAAAGCGCGCACGATCTGCCCCTTTTCGGACGTGACAATCAGCACCCCCGCCCAACGGAACCGACGAACGGAGGGGGCGCAGGGTTGCCCGGTGCCGCAAGTGATATCACTTTGATATAACAAACCCCGGCCCCATATGGACAATTGGCACGGACAGGTGCAGTCCCGACCCGGCGCCGCCGCCGGGCAGCCCGGCGGCGTGCAGGGATCCGCTGACTCCTCCCCGAGCGACGGCCATCCGGCCGCCGGCCACCGGCCGGACCGGCCGCGCCGGAAGTCCCCGCGGCGGCCACCCCGGCGCGAGCACGACGCCCCCACCGCGCCACCGAGGCGGATCCGGTCGCCGCCCCGAACCCCACCGCCGCCATGCGGTGCTGTCGCAGAACCGTGACAATCGGCCCCCACCTGCGCCGGCGCACAGCATGTACACAGCGGGCAATGATCCCCACACGGCGTGTATACACCCGGCGTATACACCGTGTGTAGAGTGCTCGGCATGTCCATCGGTCACACCCTCCTGGGGCTCCTGGAGTCCGGCCCGCGCCACGGTTACGACCTGAAGCGGGCCTTCGACGAGAAGTTCGGTCACGACCGGCCGCTGCACTACGGCCAGGTGTACTCGACGATGTCCCGGCTGCTGAAGAACGGGCTCGTGGAAGTCGACGGCATCGAGGCCGGCGGCGGACCCGAGCGCAAGCGGTACGCCATCACCGACGCCGGTGTCACCGACGTCGAGCGGTGGCTGGCCACCCCCGAGAAGCCGGCGGAGTACCTCCAGTCGACCCTGTACACCAAGGTCGTGCTCGCGCTGCTGACGCACCGGAACGCCGCTGACATCCTGGACAGCCAGCGCTCCGAGCACCTGCGCAGCATGCGCATCCTCACCGACCGCAAGCGCCACGGCGACCTCGCGGACCAGCTCGTCTGCGACCACGCCCTGTTCCACCTGGAGGCGGACCTGCGCTGGCTGGAACTGACCGCGGCCCGGCTCGACAAGCTCCGTGCGGAGGTGGCCAGGTGAACGCCCCCGCCGGTTCGCTGCTCACGGCCGAGGGCCTGCGCAAGGCGTACGGCCCGACCGTCGCCCTCGACGGCGCCGAGTTCTCCATCCACCCGGGCGAGGTCGTCGCCGTGATGGGCCCCTCAGGGTCCGGCAAGTCGACGCTGCTGCACTGCCTCGCCGGGATCGTCCCGCCCGACGCCGGTTCGATCAGGTACGCCGGGCGGGAGATGGCGACCATGAACGACGTCGAGCGCAGCGCCCTGCGGCGCAGCGAGTTCGGTTTCGTCTTCCAGTTCGGGCAGCTGGTGCCCGAACTGACCTGCGTGGAGAACATCGCGCTGCCGCTGCGGCTGAACGGCACCTCCCGCAAGGAGGCCGAGCGGGCCGCGCTGGGCTGGATGGAGCGCCTGGAGGTCGACGACCTCGCGAAGAAGCGTCCCGGTGAGGTCTCCGGCGGTCAGGGGCAGCGGGTCGCGGTGGCCCGCTCACTGGTGACCGGGCCACGGGTGGTGTTCGCGGACGAGCCGACCGGGGCGCTCGACTCGCTCAACGGCGAGCGCGTGATGGAGCTGCTGACGGACGCCGCCCGCTCCACCAACGCGGCCGTCGTCCTCGTCACCCACGAGGCCCGGGTGGCCGCCTACTCCGACCGCGAGATCGTCGTACGGGACGGGAAGTCGCGGGACATGGAGCGGGCGGTATGAGGGTCCGGCAGTCGACGAGGGATCTGGCCATGGGGGTCCGGTTCGCCTTCGCGGGCGGCCGTGAGGGCTGGTTCCGGGCCGCGATGACGGCGGTCGGCGTGGGCCTGGGGGTGGCGCTGCTGCTGCTCACCACCGCCATCCCGAACGCGCTGTCCGTGCGCCACCAGCGCGATGTGGCGCGGGCGGACTACACCTACGTCTTCGGCCACCCCATGAAGCCCGGCGAGAAGACGTTCGTGATCGCGGACATCGACACCCCCTACCGCGGCGCCGACATACGCGGCCGGATCGTCCAGCGGGAGGGTGCGAAGGCACCGGTGCCCCCCGGGCTCACCCGGTATCCGGCACCCGGCGAGATGGCCGTCTCGCCCGCCCTGAAGCGGCTGCTCGACTCCCCCGACGGAGCGCTGCTGCGCGCCCGGCTGCCGTACCGGATCACCGCCACCATCGCGGAGAGCGGGCTGACCGGCTCCCAGGAACTCGCCTACTACGCGGGCTCCGACAACCTCGCCGCCCACATCAACCCGCCGGACGTGGCCCGGATCGACCACTTCGGCAGCCCCCGGTCGCCGGACACGGAGAACGACCCGGTCCTCACCCTGCTCGTCCTCGTGGTCTTCGTGATCCTGCTGATGCCGGTCGCCGTGTTCGTCGCGGCCGCCGTCCGCTTCGGCGGCGAGCGCCGCGACCGGCGGCTGGCCGCGCTGCGGCTGGTCGGCTCCGACGGGCGGATGGTGCGGCGGATCGCGGCCGGCGAGGCGATGGCGGGCGCGCTGCTCGGCCTGGTCCTCGGCCTCGGCTTCTTCCTGATCGGCCGCCGGCTCGCGGGGAACGCCGAGGTGTTCGGCATCAGCGTCTTCCCGAGCTATCTCGACCCGTCCCCTGTGCTGGCCCTGCTGGTGGCGGTCGCCGTCCCGGCGGCGGCCGTGCTGGTGACCATGTTCACGCTGCGCGGGGTGGTCATCGAGCCGCTCGGCGTGGTGCGCACGGCGAAGCCCGCCCGGCGCCGGCTGTGGTGGCGGCTGCTGCTCCCGGTGGCCGGCCTGGCGGCGCTCTACCCGATGGTCGGGCAGGGCCGCGGCGACGGCGACTTCAACCAGTACCTGGTGACCGGCGGCGTCCTGCTCCTCCTGGTCGGCATCACGGCGCTGCTGCCGTGGGTCGTGGAGGCGGTCGTCGGCCGGCTCGGCCGGGGTGCCGTCGCCTGGCAGCTCGCGGTCCGCAGGCTCCAGTTGAGCAGCGGCACGGCGGCCCGCATGGTCAACGGCATCGCGGTGGCGGTGGCCGGGGCGATCGCGCTCCAGATGGTCTTCGCCGGGGTCGAGGCGGACTACACCAAACAGACGACCAACGACCTCGACCGCGCGCAGATGTCGGTGCAGGTGCCGACCGGCGTGTCGGTGCCCGAGGTGGCCCGGGCCATGACGGCCACCAAGGGCGTGCTGAAGGTGGTCTCGATCGCCGACGGCGAGGTCGGCGACCGGAGCAAGGATCCCAGCCGCACCGCTTCGGTGAGCGTCGGCAGTTGTGCCTCGCTGCGCGAGATCGCGGTGCTGCCGTCCTGTCACGACGGCGACGCCTTCGTGGTGCGGGGCGCCGACTCCGACTCCGAGACGACGAAGCTGCTCGCCGCCGGGGAGAAGCACGGCCGGACGCTGTACTTCGACCCCGCCTACAGCGGGGACGCGGACGGCCCGGCGACCCGCTGGACGGTACCGGCGGGGCTGCGGCAGGCACAGACCCGTGAGGACCCCACCGGCGACAAGCGCGGCGGTTTCCTGCTCACCCCGGGCGCACTGCCCCACGCCGCCAGCACGGCCGTGCGGGGCGTGGTCTACCTGTCCATCGACTCCGGGGTCCGCGACGCCCACGAGTACGTGATCGACACGGCGGTGCGGATCGATCCGCTGATGCACGCGGAGACGCTGACCTCGGTCGAGCGCAACAGCCAGTTCGAGTCCATCCGCACCGGGCTGTTCGTCGGCGCGGCCGCCGTACTGGCGCTGATCGGCGCGAGTCTGCTGGTCGGTCAGCTGGAGCAGTTGCGCGAGCGCAAGAAGCTGCTGTCGGCCCTGGTCGCCTTCGGCACCCGGCGCCGCACGCTGAGCCTGTCGGTGCTGTGGCAGACGGCGATCCCGGTCGGGCTGGGTCTGCTGCTGGCCGGCGTGGTGGGGCTGACGCTGGGCACGGTGCTGCTGAAGATGGTCGGCGCCACGGTGCGCGTGGACTGGCCCGACGTGCTGGCGATGACCGGCTTCGGCGCGGCGGTCGTCCTCGCGGTGACCCTGCTCAGCCTGCCGCCTCTGCTGCGGCTGATGCGCCCGGACGGCCTGCGCACGGAATGAGAGGCAGCGGTGGAGCAGCCGCTGTCGCCCCGAAGGCCCCGTTCACCCCTGGTGGGCGGGGCCTCCCGCGTCCCCGGGGGCCGCGCCCCCGGGCCCCCTTCGGCCTGAACGGCCTTGTCCTCAAACGCCGGACGGGCTGAATCGGGTGGCTGATCGCCGTCCTCACGAGCCGGGCGGGCTGAGTCTGGACGGCTCGGCGCCGCCGTCAAGCGCCGGACCCGGCGAATTCGGTGGCCCGTCGGCATCGTCAGGAACCGGGCGGGGTGAGTTGGGTGGTTGGTCGGCGTCCTCAGGAGCCTGGCGGGGTGGATCGTGGGGCCGGTCGGGGTCGTCGGGTTCGGTGGTCTCGTAGCGGTCGTGGGTGTAGTGGTGCAGATAGCTGACCACCGTGTTGGTCACCGCCACCAGCGGCACCGCGACCACCGCGCCGCCGATGCCCGCGACCATTCCGCCGGCCGCGACCGTGAGGACCACCGCGAGGGGGTGCACCCGGACCGCGCGCCCGAGGATGAAGGGCTGGAGGATGTGGCCCTCGATCTGCTGGACCGCGAGGACGACGGCCAGGGTCATGACCGCGGTGAAGACGCCCTGGGTGACCAGCGCCACGATCACCGCCAACGCGCCGGAGGCGACGGCGCCGACGAGCGGGATGAAGGAGAACAGGAAGATGAAGACGGCCAGCGGGACCGCCATCGGGACGTCCAGGAAGTAGATGCCGATGCCGATGAAGACGGCGTCGATGAGGGCGACCAGGACCGTGCCCCGCACGTAGGCGGTGAGCGTGCGCCAGGCCCGCGGGCCCGCACCGGCCACCCCCTCACGCGCGGCGGACGGCACGAGCTTCAGGAACCACTGCCAGATGCGCGCGCCGTCGTACAGCAGGAAGAGCGTGGAGAAGAAGACCAGAAGGATGCCGGTCAGGGCCTCCACGATCACCTGGACGCCCTCCAGGCCGAACGAGGTGATCTGGTCGGTGTTGGCGCCGATCGCCTCGCGGAGGTTCTTGGCGATCTGGTTGATCTGTTTGTCGGTGACGTGGAAGGGGCTCTTCAGCAGCCAGTTGCGCAGGTCGTCGATGCCGTTCTGGACCTGGCTGGAGAGCGTGTCGATGTTCTCCATGACCTGCCAGGTGACGAACCAGCCCATCAGGCCGATCACCACGAAGCCGGAGATGGCGGTGAGCGCGGTGGCCGGGCCGCGGGGCATGCCGTAGCGGCACAGCCGGGCGACCGTCGGCTGGAGCAGGGCGGTGATCAGCAGCGCGATGACGAAGGCGAACACGACGAGCTGCACGGCGCTGATGACCCGCATCAGGATCCAGACCGTGCCCGCCAGCACCAGCAGCCGCCAGCCGGCCTCGGCGGCGACCCGCACGCCCCACGGGATGGCCGTCACCGGGTCGGGACGCGGCACCGGCTTCCGGACGGGCACGGGGGCCGGCGGGTCCGCGGCCGGGGCGGGGGCCGGAACGGACACGGCCGGAGCCGACGGCTCCGGCTCGGCGTGCTCCCGCTCCACCTCGGCCCGGCGCTCGTCCAACCGCTCGCCCATCTCGGTCAGTCCGGCCCCGATACGGCCGAGCCACTCAGGCACGCGCGACATGATCCGCCCTCTCCCCACCACTCCCCCCTGGAGTCGTCCGCAACGACCGTACAGGGCGACAGCCCCTCCCCCTAGGACGGGGAGGGGCTGCCGAGGGTTGAGAGAGGGGCCCGCCACAGACTTTCAGGGGCGCGGGGAACCGCGCGACCAGCCACACACGGCCCGCAGACGACCACGGACCGCGGCGCCGCTGTCGGCTGACCCGGCCGAGCGCCTAGTACCAGTGGTTGGCCTGCCAGAACGACCAGGCCTGGCACGGGCTGCCGTACCGGGAGTCCATGTAGTTCAGGCCCCACTTGATCTGCGTGGCCGGGTTGGTCTGCCAGTCGGCGCCCGCGGAGGACATCTTGGAGCCGGGCAGGGCCTGGAAGAGACCGTAGGCGCCGGAGGAGGCGTTGACCGCCCGGTAGTTCCAGCTGGACTCGTGGTCCACGATGTTGCTGAAGCACTGGTACTGGCCGGCTGCCACCATCTGCTGCGCCATCGCCTGGATCTGCGCCACGGTGTACGAGCTCTGGACCGGGAAGCTGGACGCGGAGGAGCGGCTGGCCGCCTGCTTCGCCTCGGCGCGCTCCTTGGCCTCCTTCGCGGCCTTCTCCGCCTGGGCCTTCTTGGCCTCGGCGGTCTTGGCCGCGGCCACTCGGGCGGCCTGCTCGGCGTCCTTCTTGGCGGACGCGTCCGCCTGGATCGCCACGGCGTCGGCCTGCTGCGTCAGCGACGCGGTCTGCACCTGGGCCTGCTGGCCCGCGGGCAGGTCCGCGAGGAGCGTGGTGTCGGCTGCCGTAGCCTCAGCGTCGTTGTTCGGCTGGGCAACACTGCCCGAGGCGACGCCCACGACGCTTCCGACGGCGGTGACCGCGGTGGCCGAGGCCACTGCGAATCCCCGGACCGAGATCCGGCTCACACGGTTTCCTTCCAGCATCGCCCGCTTCGGTGACCCTGGCGGACGCAATCGTGCCCCTGACACTGGTCTCCTCACTACTGGGTCACGGGAGACACGGGCCCGGTGGGCAACTCCTCGCTGGGAGCGCCGCGTGGTGCTCGGGCGGCATACGACGTCGCTATGGAATTAGCAGTGATGCTTCTGTTGTTCCGTACCGCTGGGGGTACAGGTGTGTCGTATGCGGGGCCTGACAGGAATGAGACTCTGCCGTAACCCGACGCCGGGTGGCAATTCAGAGTTGCGTGTGAAAGCTCACATCCGGTTTCTCCCTGCGGATTTGAGGAAACCGCCACGCACGAAGACGCCGCCCGGCTAGGCTCGGGGCCTTTGCCGGGCGGCGCCAACGGAGTGATTGTCACCCCATATTGGACACTCCGATCAGATGGTTCAGATGTGTCCGTCCTCCAGCATTTCGGTCACCAGTGCGGCGATCTGGGACCTCTCGGACCGGGTGAGGGTGACATGCGCGAAGAGCGGATGCCCCTTCAGCTTCTCGACCACGGCGACCACACCGTCGTAACGGCCCACCCGCAGGTTGTCCCTTTGCGCCACGTCGTGGGTCAGAACCACCCGTGAGTTCGCCCCGATCCGGGACAGAACGGTCAGCAGGACGTTCCGTTCCAGCGACTGCGCCTCGTCCACGATCACGAAGGCGTCGTGCAGGGAGCGGCCGCGGATGTGGGTGAGCGGCAGCACCTCCAGCATCCCGCGGGCGGTGACCTCCTCGATGACCTCGCGACTGGTGACCGCCGAGAGGGTGTCGAAGACCGCCTGCGCCCAGGGGCTCATCTTCTCCGCCTCGGAGCCCGGCAGATAGCCGAGTTCCTGCCCGCCGACCGCGTACAGCGGACGGAAGACCATCACCTTCTGGTGCTGGCGGCGCTCCAGGACCGCCTCCAGGCCCGCGCACAGCGCCAGCGCGCTCTTGCCGGTGCCGGCCCGGCCGCCCATCGACACGATCCCGACGTCCGGGTCGAGCAGCAGGTCGAGCGCGATGCGCTGCTCGGCGCTGCGGCCCTTGATGCCGAACGCCTCGCGGTCGCCGCGCACCAGGCGGATGTTGCCCTCCGCCGTCACCCGGCCGAGCGCCTTGCCGCGCTCGGACTGGATGGTCAGGCCGGTGTGCACGGGGAGGTCGGAGGCCTCCGGGACGTAGACATGGCCCTCCTCGAAGAGGATGTCCACCTGTTCGCCGGGCAGGGTCAGTTCGGACATTCCGGTCCAGCCGGAGGAGTCCGTGATGGCGAGTTCGGCGCGGTACTCCTCGGCGAGGAGGCCGACCGACGAGGCCTTGATCCTGAGCGGGAGGTCCTTCGACACGACGGTGACGTCGTACCCCTCGGCCTGCAGGTTGCGGGCGACCGCGAGGATGCGGGAGTCGTTGTCCCCCAGGCGGTAGCCGCTCGGCAGGACACTGGGGTCCGAGTGGTTGAGCTCGACACGGATGGTGCCGCCGAGGTCGCCGATCGGGATGGGGGCATCGAGGCGGCCGTGCCGGACCCGGTAGTCGTCGAGCAGGCGCAGCGCCTGCCGGGCGAAGTAACCGAGTTCGGGATGGTGCCGCTTGGCCTCCAGTTCCGTGACCACGACGATCGGCAGCACGACCTCGTGCTCCTCGAAGCGGGTCATGGCGTTCGGGTCGGCCAGCAGGACGCTGGTGTCGAGAACATAGGTGCGCCGGTCGGACTTGCGGCGCGCTGTGCTGGTCACCACGGAAGGACGTACCCCCTCGGATGAGGTCGGGGAGCGACGAGGACGAGAGCCGGGGTGGGCTGGGCGGGAAGGATCCCGGCCGGTCGACGGCCACCCTGCACGGGCCGAAAACCGGCCCCCCGCTGCTTCTTCCGTGCCGTGACCGCACGGTCGGGCTGGTGCAAAGGGCCTCCCGGGCGGACGGCCCCGAGCCGCCCGCTGAGAACCGATGCCCGTGGTTCGGGCATCGACCTGCTTGGCTTATGCCCTCGAACATGCGCCGCCATGCCACGGTCCGCAACGACGCGCAGGTGAACTCCGTGTTACTCGCGCCCCAATACGGGTGATTCGCGCCTCATGGGCGGGGCGGGGTCATCCACCGTGACGACGGGGTTATCCAGCGTGGTGGCGGGGGCGGGGCTCGTATGCCGTGTTGACGTCCGCCGTCACGAGGGCGTCACCCGCCGTAGCGGCGGTGCCGGGCCGCGTAGTCACGCAGGGCGCGCAGGAAGTCGACCTTGCGGAAGGCGGGCCAGAAGACCTCGCAGAAGTAGTACTCGGAGTGGGCGGTCTGCCAGAGCATGAATCCGGACAGCCGCTGCTCGCCGCTGGTGCGGATCACCAGGTCCGGGTCGGGCTGGGCGCCGGTGTAGAGGTGCCGGCCGATCATGTCGATGTCGACGGAGTCGGCGAGGTCCTCCATCGAGACGCCCTTGTCGTGGGCGTCCAGGATCATCGAGCGCACGGCGTCGGCGATCTCCTGGCGGCCGCCGTAGCCGATGGCGACGTTCACCAGTATTCCGTCGACGTGCGCGGTGGCCTCCTCGGCCTCCTTCAGCGCGGTCTGCATCGGGGAGGGCAGCAGGTCGGGGGTGCCGACGTGGTGCACACGCCAGCGGCCGTCGGCGGCCAGGGTGCGGACGACGTCCTCGATGATGCCGAGGAGGGGGACCAGCTCCTCCTTGGCGCGTTCGAAGTTGTCCGTGGACAGCAGCCAGAGAGTGACGACCTTGACGTCGGTCTCGGAGCACCAGCCGAGGAACTCCTCGATCTTCTCGGCGCCGGCGCGGTGACCGTGCACCGTGCTGGAGCCCGCGGCCTTCGCCCAGCGGCGGTTGCCGTCCATGATCACGCCGATGTGCTTGGGCACCTGAGCGTGGTCCAGGTGGCCTTCCACCCGGCGCGCGTAGAGCCTGACGAGCAGGCCGCGCAGCTTGTCGCGCAGGTTCACTTGAAGTCCGCCCCTCGTGATTCGGATGCGGGAGTCCGCGTGGAGTCCGCGTGCTTGGGGATGCGGGAGTCCGCGGGCCGAAGCCTACCCCGCTGGGAGTTGACGGGAGTTCGGCGGGGAGGGCGCCCGAGGGCGGGTGGAGCTCTGGCCGCCTGGCGGACGGGCGTCGGCGGGGCGGGCCGTCGGGGGCCGCGAGCGGCCGGGCCGTACGGGTGGGCGGGCCATCCGGGGGAGGGGGCCGCGGGTGTGCCGGGACGGGGGTGGCCGGTCGCGCTCGTGGTCGCCGGTGGGGCGGGAGCGAAGCGCGGACAAAAAACGGGCCGGTCCGTGGGGGGGAGACGGACCGGCCCGAGGGGGGGCTTCCACCATAACCCTTCGTAAGTGATGCTGCGCGCATCAGCGCGCAGCAACTACTCTCCGGAGTCGTCCGACGACGCCCCGAGGGGCCGGAATCGCTGGATTCAGGGGCCCTCGATGGCCGATTCGCAGCGGAATCCCAGGGAAAGCGGCCCCCTTCGGGGAGATCAAGGGGGTTTGAGCCGTCTTGGGGACCCCTCGGCGAGTTGCCCGCCCGTCCCCCCTACGGGCTACCCCCGGTGCGAACGACGCCTTGACGGGAGCGGGCGGGGCGTCGCGGCACCGCGCAGCCCCCTCCACTGCACGGTACCGCCCGCGCAGCTTTGCTCACGCGAATTGCCTTGGTCTGAACTTACGTGAGCCAACCGGGTGATACGAAGCGAAAGAGGTAACGATGTGGGAACGCTGTGAAGATGAGGGGTGAACAGAGAGCGTGTCCGTTCTCTTATGCACCGTTACACACCGTCGAGCGAAAGTTGACCGTATTGGCCCAGCGCATCACGACATGCCCCGGCCTGATCGTCAGGCCGTTCCCGCGTACGGGCGCGCGTTCGCAAGCCCGGACGGCGGTTCTTGGCCATTCTTCGCCGCCTGGCATTGCAAGGTGGGTGGATCACGGCCGGCGCTCCGGCTTGCGGGCGTCGAAGAGGTGCCGGGAGCTGTGCGCGACGAACGGGCCCTGGGTCTCCATCCGCTGGTGCAGGGCACGGAGTTGGGGCTCGTACTTCTCCACCGAGAAGCCGGGGACCAGCCACACCACCTTGCGCAGGAAGTGCACCACGGCCGCGATGTCGTGGAATTCCATCCGCAGCCGTTCCGCCCGCAGAGCGACGACCTCCAGCCCGGCCGCCTGAGCCGCGGCGCGCTCGCCGTCGGGGTGGCGCACGCCCCGGACGGCCTCCGGCTGCGGGCCGAGGAAGAACTCGACGAGCTCGAAGACGCTGGCGGGCCCTACGTGCTGGGCGAAGTACGTGCCGCCGGGCCGCAGGACGCGCGCGATCTCGGGCCAGTCGGGCCGCACCGGGTGCCGGCTGAGGACCAGGTCGAAGGTCTCGTCGGCGAACGGCAGCGGAGCCTCCTCGGGCGTGGCGACGACCACCGCACCGCGGGCTGCCAGCAGGGCGCTCGCCTTCGTGACGTTGGGCGGCCAGCCCTCGGTGGCGGCGAGCAGCCGGGGCCGCTGTGGGGCCGCGCTGCCGAGCGCGAAGTCGAACACCTCGCCGCCGCCGGTCTGGATGTCCAGCGCGGCGACGGCGCCGGCCAGGCGCCCGCCGGCCGCACGGGCGTACCCCCAGGAGGGGCGGGCCTCGGTGGCCCGGCCCTCGAACCAGGAGAAGTCCCATCCCTCGGTCGGCGCGGCCGCGCCCTCGGCGACGAGGTCCTCGAACGTGCGGTGCTTCTGTGCTCCCATGGTCCGCATGGTCGCAGCGGTCTGTCAGTGCCCGCTGCTAATTTCGCCCCCCATGACGACCGATCAGCAGTACACCGCCGGTGAGAAGGAAACCCTGCACGCGAGTCTGGACCGGCACCGGGACGCGGTCCTGTGGAAGCTCCGGGGCCTGGACGACGAACAGCTGCGCCGCCCGATGACCCCGTCGGGGACGAACCTGCTGGGGTTGGTGAAGCATCTGGCGTCGGTGGAGTACGGCTGGTTCGTCGAGTGCTTCGGCGAGGAGGCCGAGCCGCTGTGGTTCGACCCGGCCACCGAGGACATGACCGTCGGCCCCGGCGAGACGACGCGGCAGATCATCGACTTCTACGGCCGGGCGCGCGCCGCGGCCGACCGCGTGATCACCGGCCGCCCGCTGGAGACCCTGGGCCGGCCTTCCTGGCGCGACACCACGGTCTCGCTCCGCTGGGTCCTCGTCCACATGGCCGAGGAGACGGCACGGCACGCCGGGCACATGGACATCGTGCGGGAGCTGATCGACGGGGCGACAGGGGACCACCCCCGCGACTAGGGCCTGGCGGCGGCGGGCGCCCCGCCAGGACCGTCGCGAAGAACGAGCAGCACGAACCCCTCGTCCACGGGGTGCTCCGGGTCGTCGTACGGCACGAAGCCGCTCTTCTCCAGCAGGCGTACGGAGGCGGTGTTCTCGGCGAAGGGGTCGGCGAACAGGGGGCGCGCGGTCTCCTCCTGGAGGAAGAGGTCGAGGGCGCGGCTGCCGACGCCTCTCCCCCAGTAGGCCCGCCCGAGCCAGTATCCGGTGAACCGGCGCTCGCCCTCCCACCAGGCGACGATGTTCCCCGCGACCTCACCGTCCACGACCACGGTCCGCACCAGGCCGCTGGGATCGCCGAGCACGCGCTCCCGCCAGTGCCGCAGGAAGGCCTCCCGCGGCCGGGGCGTGAACCGCGACCGCCGGACGGCTTCCGGGTCGTGCTCGTAGGCGAGGAAGATCTCCAGGTCGTCGTCGTGCACGGGCCGCAGCCGGACGTCATCGGTCGTCATACCGGCGAGTGTGGCACCCGCCACTGACAACGCCGGGCGGCCGGCACCCGGGGGCTACGGCACCAGGGGCCGGACCTCCTCCGCGGTGAACCGCACGAAGCCCTCCGGATCGGGTTCGTCCGCCGTCGGCTGGAGGACGACGGTGTCGGCGCCGGCCTCCGCGAGCCGCCGCACGGCCTGGGCGACGGCGGCCGCGTCACCGGCGACACCGAGGCCGGGGACCGACTCCAGTCCGTCCGCCGCGAGTTCGGCTCGGAGCCGGGCGGGACCGTCGGCCCCGGTGGCGGTCAGCAGATAGACGACGACCCTGTGCGGCTCGTCCGCGCCGCGCCCCGCGGCCGCCCGCCCCTCCGCCACGAGCCGCAGGGCCCGGCGGACGCGGTCGGGTGAGGTGGCGGCGGTGAGCACGGTCCCGTCGGCGGCGGCGCCGGAGAGGCGGAGGGTACGGGGGCCCTCGGCACCGGCGAGCACCTCGACCGGGCCGGCGGGCGGCCAGTCGAGGGCGACGTCGTCGAGCCGGACGTACCGCCCGGCGACCGTGACCCGCTCCCCGCGCAACAGGGCGCGCAGGGCGTCGAGATGCTCACGGAGCAGGGTCAGCGGGGACTCGGCGCGGGCGCCCGCCTGACCCATCCAGTCCTGCACGCCGTGGCCGACGCCGACGGTCGCGCGCCCCGGGAACATCCGGTGCAGCGCGGCGAGTTCCATCGCGGTGACCGCGACGTTCCGCAACGGCACCGGCAACAGCCCGACCCCGACCCGCACCCGCTCCGACCACGCGAGCGCGGCCGCGGCCGCGGAGATCCCGCCCTCCCGGAAACAGTCCTCCCACAACCACAACTCCTCCAGCCCCACCCCGTCAGCAACCCGAACGACGTCCCGCAGCCGCTCAGGAGGAAGCTGGGGTCGGAAGACAGCGCCGAGTGATGTCATGAGGGAGGTCCTACCCGGGGACCGTGGCCGCGACAACGTGGCTCGCGGCCAAAGCGGTCACCCGGTCGCCGACTTCGGGTCGGGTAGCCGCACTCCGGCACGACGGGCACGGTCGAGGGCGGCCGGACTTGCGTCACAGGGGTCGGCGACGCCTCGTTTGCGCATCGGACGCTGCTGGACCACGTGGAAGCGGCGAGGACCTGGAGCAGCGATGACGGCGGCGAAGCGTGGATCCCCGGCGAACCACACCTCCCTGATCTGCCTGGTCTTCTCGGTTGTGCAGCCCCGCCCGAGGCGCCGTCTCCACCAGACGGACCGAACGTGCACCTTCAGGATCATCGGCAGCTTCTCGTCCGGGCGCTCCGGGTTGGGGAAGCTCAGCCAGACGTCTCCGGCGGTGGCGCCCGGGACCTCCCCGATCCCGCTTTCCGGTTCCTCGAAGACCTGCCACGGGTACGCGCGCAGCAGACGCCGCGTGTGGAAGGCCCAGGAGATGTAGGACGGCTGGAGAAACGCCCGGTAGAACGAGTAGAGCAGGGGAACGAAGAAGAGCCAGAGCGCCCAGGTCAGCGACATGATCACGTACCAGGCCAACAGCCCCAACCACGCGGCGGGCCACAGGATCTGACCCAAGAGCGCGCAGGTGACGAGCTTTGCCCAGGCGCGTCGAGTCGCCGGGTCGTCCCAGGCCGTGGCGTGGTGCGTGGGGGGCATGTCAGTTCCTGTCGGCTACGTCGTCGGAAGCTTCTGCAAGCGGATCCTCGAAACTGACCGTGTGAGCGATGTTCCTGAGCAGACCGCGGTACTGCTGGGCACGTTCGACCGCCGTTGTGGCCAGGGAGAGGATCGCGACGCGTCGGCCATCGAGGCACGGAACGTATGCCGTGACCTGGAGCAGCCCGTCCGGGGTCCCCAGTCCCAGCCCTGGTGGCTCGTCGAAACGCGTCTGCACGAGGGCGGCCGGACCGCACGGCAGGTCCAGCATGTCGATGTACTCGGCCCCCTCCGCCCCGGCGGCCGCGCGGCCGGCGAGGACGCTGCGGGGAGCCCAGTCAGTGCCGCGCCAGGCGAGGGTGAACAGAGACAGCAGCGGTCCACCGTCCCCCTCGTCGTCCGCGTGCAGACCGAGGCAACAGTGCACCGCGTCGGCTTCCAGGAACAGTTGGGCGAGTCGCGACCCCGGACCGATCCCGGTCGTCGGATCTCCCGCCGGTGCCACATCGTGGGCTGCCGCCGCCAGCTCCATGAGCGGAATCGGTACGAATCCCGGGGGCAATGCGAACCAGACGTCGGTGTCCTCGCGCCGTGCGGAGTCGTCGATCACGTAGGCAGCACCGCTCATGATGCTTCACCCGCGCCACGCAGCAGGAAGTGCAGCGCACCCGCTGTCGCCGGAACGTCGACTCCCAGAGTTCGCGGTCCGTCGAGGAGATTGCCGACCGTCTTGGCCGTACCGGTGTCCAGGGCATCGACGAGGCTGCTCGCGACGCCGTAGAGGGCCGTACCGGCCCCCAGAATCGTCGCCGGCTTGTCCACTTTCTCGACGACCGGCGCAAGCCGTCCGCCGAACACGCGGGGATGAGACAGGAGACTCACAGCTCCCTCTGCCGCCGCGGCCTCTGTCCGGATCGAGACGCCCACCGTCTTGATCGAGGTCCCCGCCCGGACTCCCGCCTCGGTGATCTTCTGCCCGAGAGTCAGTACCTGTACGGCCCCGTCGGCCGGTCCTGCCGCCGCGGCCAGCAACTCAGGAGCCTTCATGGCTCCCTTGGCCACCGCCCCCAACCCCGGCAGCGTTCCCAGGAAGTCCCCCGCGACGCCCAGCAGGTTGCTCCAGAAGTCGACGTCGAGTTCGCCCTTGGTAAGGCCGTCCTCCAGGGAGGACAGGACTTCGGGGTCGCTGATCCGCAGGCCGAAGGCCGTTCCGCTGAGCAGGCCCGCCGCCAGGAACAGCAGCCAGGGTGCGACGGCCGTAAGGCCCAGCAGCGCGATCACGCCCAGCACGGCGGCGCACGCGCTGAGGATGTCGGGGAGGTTGTCGCCCAGCCAGTCGGTGAACCGGTCCCACGCGTTCGGTTCGTGCGGCGCCAGCTTGTGCGTGGCGTCACTGATGCGCCGGGCCCGCTCACGCGCCGTCTCCTCGTGCTCGCCGGCGAGGGAGCGGGCACGCTTCAGCACCTCGTCCAGGTCCGCCTGCGCCGCCGTGACCCTGCTGTTCGCCGTGTGCAGGACCGAGTGGGCGTCGTCGGGTGCGTTGCCCTGGCCCGCGGCCCGCGCGGCCTCGCCCGCGCGTCCCTGGGCTCGCCGCAACGCCTCGCGGGCGTCTTTGGCCTCCCCGTCGAGTCTCCTCGCGCGCCGCTGGAACTCCTCCAGCTCCGCACCCCAGAGATCCAGTTGCCTCGCCGCCTTGTCGACGGAGTGCGCGCCGTTCTTCAGGTTGAGCGGCAGCGGGCCGCCCGCCAGCCGTTCCCGGAAGGCGACGGCCGCGTCCCCCTCCCAGCAGCTGCCGTTCATCAGCTTCGTGACCTTGGAGTGCGCCCGCTCCATCTCCTTCACGCAGTCGGACAGCCTGCGGTGGATCTCCCTCACCAGGCCGGGGCTGCCGGGCGCCGGGTCGAAGCCGAGATGGGGGTAGGGTTCCGCGACCGTCACGTGCCCCCGCCCCTGCTCCGCGCCTTCTCCAACGCCCTCTCCAGGGCCACGTCCACCTCGTGGAAGTCGTCCTTCGCCTTCTTCGTGATGTCCGTGAGCTCCCCGATCTGCGCGCCGATCTCCTTGGCCCCGTAGTGCCAGTCCTCCTGGAACCGGTCGCACGCCGTGTCCAGCTCGTCGGTGCCCAGGCCGGTCACCCCCGGGTCGCGCAACACCTTCTGCACGGCGGCGAACGACTGCTGCGCCTTCTTCAGGTCCTTGAGGAAACGGTCCAGTTCGGTCCCATCGACCTTCAACCGGTCAGCCATGCGCATCCCCCGTCGCGCGCGTCTCCGCGGCGGAGGGAGGACGGGCGGCAGCACGCTTCACCGGGAACTCCACGTGGGGCTTGAGGTCTCTTGATCCACTCAACGATCCACGGGCTCGGGTGACACGTGCCCGGGCATCCGAGGGTGACCTGTCCGCCCATGTTGTGGATACGGTCGACGCGCACACCGGTGGCAGAGCCGTGGAAGGGGTGGGGCGTGGGGCGCTGGCGGGACGGGCGTGGAACGTTGCTCGTGCGTGCGGGTGAGGATGCAGATGCGGTGAGGTCTGTGCCGTTGGAGATCGCCGCCTCCTACCGGGCCCGCACCAGGGGGTTGCTCGGGCGTACCGGGCTTGACGGGGCGATGCTGCTGTCGCCCGCCAGTGGGATCCACACCTTCCGGATGCGGATGGCGATCGACGTCGCCTACCTGGACCGGCGGCTGAACGTCATCGCCGTGCGGACGATGCCGCCCGGTCGCCTCGGCCGGCCCCGCCTGCGGGCGCGGCATGTGCTGGAGGCGGAGGCGGGGGCGATGGCCAGGTGGGGGGTGCGGGCCGGGGCCCGGGTGACGGTCGAGGTGGCGTAGAGCCCGCCTCGGTGGCCGCGGGGCCCGCACGCCGAGGACGTCGGCGTCGGCTCGGCGTGCCCGTCTGCGCTCAGCTCTCCGTCCGCGGGAACGTCACCTCCACCCGGCGGTTCTTCTTCCTGCCCTCCTCCGTCGAGTTGTCCGCGATCGGGTACTGCTCGCCGTAGCCGCGGACGTCGAAGGTGATGTTCGGGTCGTTCAGGTCCTGGTCCAGGACGGCCTGTACGGCGTTGGCGCGCTGGCGGGAGAGGACGTCGCCGTGGGCGGAGGAGCCCAGGTTGTCGGTGAAGCCGAAGACGCGGACCTGGGTCGCGTTCTGCTTCCTGATCTCGTCCGCGATCGCCCCGATCCGCGCCTTCGCCGCCTCGCTCAGCTTCGCGCTGTCCTTGCTGAACAGCACCTCGGCCTGGAGGGCGAACGTCACGTCCGCGTTGGTGTCCGTACGGCGCTCGTCACCGCTCTGGTCCTCCACGACCGACTTGATGTCCAGCACCTTCGGCGCGGCGAGGGTGGCGCCTTCCGGGAGCTTCAGGTCGGGGTCGGTGGGGTCGATCTTCACCGGGGCACTGGCCGAGGGTTCCGTGCCCGGGGGAACGCTCGGATCGCCACCGTCGGCACGCGCGGCCGTCGCGCCGTAGAGATGGGTGACGAGGAGCAGCGTGGCGGTGCCCAGGGTGAGAGGCAGTCGTGGTGTGGTCACGTCGGCCTCACCCGGAGATCTTGATGGTGCCGCTGGCGAAGGTGGGGAGTTGGAGGGTGACTTCGGTGGTGCTGGCGGGTGGCGCCGGGAACTGCATGAAGACGGGGATGGTCTGGCCGGCGTCCACATTCGTGATGCCGATGCTGGTGAGTGGCCGGCCGTCCGTGTCGCGGAGGACGTAGTAGCGCTTCTTGCCCTTGGAGTCCACCAAGGTGGCCCCGCCGAGGGAGAAGCCGTGTTTGGTGATCTCCGTTTCGTCACCGCTGACCTGAGCGGGAATGACCACGGAGTTGGCGCCGTCGTTCTTGATGTCACCGTTGACAGTGACGAAGCCACCCGAGTCCCGCTGAGCAGAGGTGATCTGGAGGAGCAGACCGTCTGTCCCCTTCAATTCGGCCAACGGCGTGTCGGACTGGCCTTCCTGAGCACTCGGGTTCGATCCGCTGCCCTTGGAGGCGGAGGCCGACGCCTGGGGCTTGTCCGCCTTGCCGTCGCCCCCACCGCCGCAGCCGCTTGCCACGGCCAGACCGGTCGCGACCAGCAACGCGACCGTTCCCCTGCGAGCCATCGCAGTGAACCGAATGCTCATCGCACCGCTTCCTTCTCCACTCGTCGATTCGCTTGTCAGTCGGCCAGATGGACGTCGAAGAGGTCCTTGGGACCGGGGAGATGCGCGAGGTCGCCCGGGTCCAGGGTCCAGCTCCTGTCCTTGCAGGTGAGTTCGGGCAGTACGCCACCCGCCCCGGACAGCGTGAACGTGCAGAGCGGTTCGATCACAGCAGTGGCGGAGGCCTTGGACTGGATGCTCTCGGTGCCGGGGACGACGGAGTCCCCGACAGTCTTGTGCGTCTGCGCGTCGACCTTGTAGCTCAGCGGCGGCTCGGACAGGCAGTGTGCCGTCGCGTCGTTCTGGTCCGCCAGTTGTTCAGCACGCCAGCAGGAGTCCGCGACGTCCACCCTGCCGTCAAAAATGTTCTGCCACTTGGTGGGGTCGAGCACGTTCTGCACCCACAGGTCCGCAAGCTCGTCACGCGTGTTCATGGCCGCGCCGAGTGCCGCCGCGTCCGCGGCCGTCTGGGCACCATTCCGGTTCACCGCGGCCTGGCCGACCGCGAAGTACGCCAACGCGAGAAAGAGCAGGCCTCCCACTACCGTGATGTAGATAGGGAAGGCCTGCCCCGAGTCGCCGTAACGGCGAACACGCATCATGTGATCTTGTTGATTTCCGCAGTGATCTTGGTGAGGATCGTCTGGCCGATGCTCGTGCCCGTAACCGCCAGCACGATAGCCACCACCACGGCGATGATCCCCAGGTACTCGACCGCGGTCTGCCCCCGGTCGTCGGTGCGTCGCTGCATTGCGACAAGCATCCTCAGCATCAGGTTGCTCATGGTGCTCCCCTCCGGGTTCGGTTTCGATCCTGGCACCGTATGGCGGAACATACCCGTCGGCGGAGGGCCCCAGGACCCAAATCCGGACCCAGTTCGCCCCTCTCATCTCAGGCCACCCCCAGCCACTTGGCCGTCGCCTGGGCGCGGGTGGTGCTGTGGAGCTTGGCGAAGATGCGGTTGATGTGGTTCTTGACCGTCTTCTCACTGATGAAGCAGACGGCGGCGATCTGCTGGTTGGTCATGCCGGACGCGATGAGGTTCATGATCTCCGCCTCCCTGCTGCTCAGTTGAAACCGGGACTGGGATGACTGTCCCACGGATGGTTGCAGTTGCGAAAGGGTTTTGGGAGGGAAATCCCTTGGGAGGGCGTGCAGTTTCGGACGCGTGTGTGCAGTTGCGTGGCCTCTCACATGCTCCAGCAACGCGTTCGTCGCCGTCGGCGTGAAGTGGGGCCGGCCCCGGCCCACGTCCCGTACCGCCTCGATCAGCTGCGGCGTCGTGAACTCGCCATGGACCAGGTAGCCCCCGGCGCCCAGCCGAACCGCCTCCTGCACGAGGTCCGTCTCGTCGCTGTACGTCAGCATCATGACCGGGGCGACGCGGACCAGGTGGGGCAGTGCGGCCATGCCGTCCACGCCGGGCATGCGGACGTCCAGGAGGATGACGTCCGGGCGGTGCCGCAGGGCCGCCTCGCAGGCGGCGTTGCCGTCCTCGGCCTCCGCCACCACGGTGAGGTCGTCCGCCGCGGACAGGACGGCCGTCAGACCCGCGCGGATCACCGGGTTGTCGTCGGCCACCAGGACGCGCAGGACGTGCGGGGCGCTCGCGGTGGTCGGGGTGCTGGGGGTGTTCGAGGGGCGTGTTTCGTCGGTCATGTCAGTGGCACCTCCACTCGGACCTCCGTGCCCTTGTCGGTGGTCAGCTGGATGCGGGCGCCCACCGCCGCCGCCCGTTCCGTCATGCCGAGCAGGCCGAAGTGGCCGGTACGGCGCAGGCCTTCGAGTGTCGTGTCCGGGGGGAGGCCCCGGCCGTCGTCGTGGATCGTCACCACCAGGTGGGTGGCGGTGGCGGCGGCCCGGACGTCCACCCTCGTCGCCCGTGCGTGGCGGTGCGCGTTCTCCAGGGCCTCCGCCGCGATGCTCAGCAGCTGCCGGGCGGTGGGCGACGGGAGCGGGACCGGGGTGGCGGGGCCGTCGTAGCGGGCGGGCAGGGCCGTGCGGGCGGTGAAGCCGGTGGTCAACGAGGCGAGTTGGGAGAGCACGTCGGCCTCCGGGCCGTCGCGCAGGTCCGTGAGGAGTTCGCGGGACTCCGCCGCCGCCCTGCGGGCCGCGTCCGCCAGCAGTTCCGCCTGCCGACGGAGCAGGGCCGGGTCCAGGCGGTCCGGGGGCGCGGCCGCCGACCTCGCGAGGCCGTCGGCGACCAGGGCCACGCCGTACAGCGTCTTGGTCACCGAGTCGTGCATCTCGCGCGCCAGCCGGGCGCGTTCCGCGTTCGCCGCCTCGGTCGCGGCCAGCCGGGCCCGGGTCTCCGTCAGGGCCTCGGTGGCGGTGCCGAAGCGGAGCATCAGGTTGCGCAGGGTCGAGCCCATCGCGCCGGTGATGACGCAGAGGCCGGGCAGGAGCAGGGACTCGGCCAGCAGCGAGTGGTGGTTCAGCGTCTCCTGCACCACCAGCAGGATCAGCGACTGGAGGGACGCGAAGACGGCCGCTCCGCGCCAGCTGTAGAGCAGGCCGGCGAGGAGGGGCGTGCAGACGCTGACGTACGCGAGGGTGGTGTCGGGGCCCGCCGAGACCAGGAGGAAGGAGCCGAAGAGGGTGTCGGCGGCCAGGAGGGTGGGGTGGCGCAGCAGGAGGGGGCCGAAGCGCTGCCAGTCGCGGAAGAGGACGTACGAGATCATGAACGTGACGACCACGGCCGAGCCGACCAGGCGGGTGCCGAGGCCGGGGGTGGCGTTGAGGAGGGCGGCGGGGGCGGCCACGGCGATCATCGCCAGGCGGAAGCCGAAGACCTGGCGGCCCATCGCCTGAAGCGCCCGCACCTCGACCTTCTCCCCGACCGCACCGACTTTCCCGACCGCACCGACTTTCCCGACCGCACCGACTTCCCCGACCGCACCGACTGCGCCCACTTCGCCGACTTCGCCGACTTCATCGGCTTCATCGGCTTCATCGGCTTCATCGGCTTCATCGGCTTCATCGGCTTCATCAGCATCATCGGCTTGTCCAACCTCACCGACCCCGCCACGTTCACCGGCCTCGCCGACTCGGCCGACCTCGCGGACCGCGCCGACTTGCCCGACCCGGCCGACCTGGCCAACCTCGCCGACCCCACCGACCCCACCGACCCCGCCGACCCCGCCGGCTTGACCGACCCCGGCGGCTCGGCCACGCTCGCCGGCCGGGCCACGCTCGGCCGCCTCGCCGACGCGGTCGGCCCCTTCGGCCCCGTCGGCCGCGGGCTCCGCCCCGGCCGCTCCGGCGGCGCCCGCTGTCCCCGCCTCCCCCTCGCTGGTCGTCACGGTCGTCACCTCCGTCTACTTCCCCGTGACCGACCCGAAGTCGATCCCCGAGCCCAGCAGCAGGCCCGCAGCGAGCAGCAGCATCGTCGCCGGGACCATGAACGTGGTGATCATCAGCGTCGCCTTCGGTACCGCGCGGGCCGCCTTGCGCCGCGCGTTCTGGGCGTCGGTGCGGCGCATGTCCCTGGCCAGCGCGACCAGCGTGTCGACGATGGGCGCGCCCAGCTCCTCGCCCTGCTGCAACGCCGTCACGAACATGGCGACCTGCTCGGAGTCGTTGCGGCGGCGGAGTTCCGCGAAGGCCTCGCGGCGGCTCATGCCGAGGTCCATCTGGCGCAGGGTGATGCGGAGTTCGTCGGCCCACGGGCCCTCGTAGTGGGTGGCCACCCGGTCCAGGGCCTGGCGGAAGCCGAGGCCGGCGCCGACCACTACGGCGAGGACGTCCAGGAAGTCGGGCAGGGTGCGTTCGATGACGTCCTTGCGGACGCGGATCGCCGACCAGATGCCGACCTCCGTCCAGAACGCGCCGAAGAGCAGGAGCAGGACGGCGACCAGCCACTGGCCGCGCAGCAGGAAGACCAGGAAGCCGGTGCCGCCGAGGGCGCCGTAGACCGCGCGGCGGGCCGCGTAGCGGTCGATGGTCAGGCCGCCGGGGTTGCCCGCCAGGTCGATCTTGCGGCGGTACCTGGCCACCTGGCGCGGCCCCATCAGGCGCAGCACGGCCGGGGCGTACCGCATGCCCATGCGGTCGATGAGGGAGTTGGCGGCGCCGGTGCGGGTGGCGCCCACCTCCAGGGCGATCGCCAGGTCGGCGGGGAGCTTCGCGTCCGCGCGGTACATGCGGACGCCCGCGAAGACGCCGTAGACGGCGAGGGCCATGAGGAGGGCCAGAAGGAGTGCCATGTGACCTGCCACCTCTCCCTATACGTCGATGCGGCTGAGGCGGCGGATGAGGACGAACCCGACGACGTACAGCCCGAAGGCGATGACCACGGCGGCCTGGCCGAGGCCGGTGCCCGTCATGCGGTCCAGCGTGCCGTCCTTGACGCTGTTCATCAGCAGCAGGGCGCCGATGCCGAGCACCGGGACGGCGTACGAGGTCATCGTCACCTGGGAGAGCTGTGTGCGGATCTCCCGGCGGGTCTCCTTGCGCTCCTCCAGGGTCTCGGTCAGATTGCGCAGCGCGGACACGACCTGGCCGCCGGCCCGGTTGGCGAGGACGAGGGTCGTGACGAGGACGACCAGCTCGCGGGAGGGGAGCCGGTCGGCCAGCTCGCCGAGCGCGTCGTCCATGGAGTGGCCGATCGCCAACTGGTCGGCGACCTTGGACAGTTCCTCGCCGGCCGGGGCCTCCAGCTCCTCCGCGGCCATACCGATGGCGGTGCGCAGCGCGAGTCCGGCGTGGGTGGCGTTGGCCAGGATGCGGGCCAGCTCCGGGAGTTGGCCGATGAACCGCTCGATGCGCTTCTGCCGCTGCCAGTTGAGGAACTGGACGGCGGCGAAGACACCGAGCAGGCCGGCGATCGGGCCGAAGAAGGGGGCGAGGGCGGCCTGGCCGATGAGCCAGAGGGCCGCGACGGCGGCGAGCATGTAGACGAAGAACTCGCCGGGCGTCACGTCCAGGCCCGTCGCCGCCAGCCGGAGTTCCAGACGGTGGCCGACGGTCGTGCCGCGCAGGCGCCGGTCCAGGGTGCGGAAGCGGCGCCGGCGGCCGGTGCTCGGGGCCTGGCCGGTGTAGGAGAGACGGTCCACCAGGGCGGCGCGCTGGGCCCGGCCGGAGGCGTAGGTGTGCAGGCCCACCACGGCCAGGAGACAGGTCAGCAGGGTGACGCCGGTGGTGAGGGTGACGAGATCGTGGAGGGACATGGGCCGCCTACCGGGCTTCTCGGGTGGTGAGCTGGTCGAAGTGCTGGGCCACGCCGAAGGCCTGTGGGACGGGCTGGCTCGCCATGTACAGGCGGTCGGCGGTGCGGCGCGGGAGCGGGAAGTACCGGAAGGCTCCGTGGACCCGGCCGTCGTGGGTCATGGGCTGGGCGTCGAACCGGGCCACGGTCGCCAGCCGGTAGGGCTCGCTGCCGTGGCTGTCGAGCATCGCGATCTCGGTGATCCGGCGGGCGCCGTCGGCGAACCGGGTCAGCTGGACGATCACCTCGACCGCGCTGTTGATCTGGTCGTGCAGGGCGACGAAGGGCACCTCGACGTCCGACATGGAGGCCAGGGTCTGGAGGCGGGTCAGGGCGTCCTCGGCGCTGTTCGCGTGCACGGTGGCGAGCGAGCCGTCGTGGCCGGTGGACATGGCCTGGAGCATGTCGAGGGACTCGCCGCCGCGGACCTCGCCGACCACGATCCGGTCGGGCCGCATCCGCAGCGAGTTGCGGACCAGGTCGCGGATGGTGACCTGGCCCTTGCCCTCGACGTTGGCCGGGCGGGCCTCCAGGCGGACCACGTGGGTCTGCTGGAGCTGGAGTTCGGCGGAGTCCTCGATGGTGATGATGCGTTCGTGCGCCGGGATCAGGCCGGACAGGGCGTTGAGCAGGGTGGTCTTCCCGGTGCCGGTGGCGCCGGAGACGATGATGTTGAACTTGGCCTGCACCAGGCCCGCCAGCAGGAACACCATGTGCTCGTCGAGCGAGCCCAGGCCGATCAGCTCCTGGAGGGTGAAGGAGCGCGGGAAGCGGCGGATGGTGAGGGTGGGGCCGGTCAGCGAGAGCGGCGGGATGATGACGTTGACGCGTTCGCCGGAGGGCAGGCGGGCGTCGACCATCGGGTTGGACTCGTCGACGCGGCGGTTGACGGTGGAGACGATGCGTTCGATGGTCTGCATCAGCTGGTCCGCCGAGACGAAGCGGAGCGGCAGCTGCTCGACCCGGCCGCCGCGTTCGACGAAGATCGCGTCGGGGCCGTTCACCATGATCTCGGTGATCGAGGCGTCTTCGAGGAGCGGTTCCAGGATGCCGAGGCCGAGGGCCTCGTCGACGACCCGGCGGATCAGCTGGGAGCGTTCGACGGTGGACAGGACCGGGCCCTCGCGGCTGATGATGTGGCCGAGGACGCGTTCGAGGCGGGCCCGGCGCTCGGCGGCGGCCAGCGCGCTCATCTCCGCGAGGTCGATCTCCTCCAGCAGCTTGGCCCGGTACGAGGAGACCAGGTGGCCGTCCTCGCCCCGGCTGCCGTGCTCCTCGGGGGTGTTGATGCGTGCCCGCAGGCTCATGGTGCCGTGCTCCTCGTTCAGTGGTCGACGGGCATGGTGGCGGACTTGGTGGCGTCGCCGAGGTCCCAGAGGATCGTCGGGATGTGGACCGTGGCGGTCACGGTGACCGAGTCACCGCCGCCGGAGGACGCGCAGCTCACGTCCATCCCGCTGCTGACCGCGGACGAGCAGGCCGCGCCCACGTCCTCCGCCAGCGAGGCGGCGCGGGCCCCCGCGCGGGCCGCCGTACCGGCCTGCTCGGCGGCGTAGGCGACGGCGCCGAGCTGGATGCCGGCCAGGCCGACGATCAGGAGGACCGGGAGGAAGCCGAGGTACTCGACGGCGACCTGGCCGCGGTCGCGGTGCTGCCGACGGGGAAGGCGGGGAAGACGTGGGCGCATCTCAGTTCTTCACCTCCTCCACCGTGCCGGCGTGACCGTGCACGGTGACGGGGAAGTCGATCGAGCCGGGGAAGAGGACGGGGACGCGCAGGGAGACGTCCGCGGTGACCATGCCGGTGCCGCCGCACTTCACCTCGGCCCCCTCCCGCCAGGCGCTGGAGAGGTCCTCCAGCGCGGCGCGCTCGCAGACTCCGGAGCGGGCCCCCCGGGGGACGGCCGTGCCCGCCCGTACGCCTTCGTCGGCAGCGTTCCCCGCGAGGGTGAAGGCGTACCCCACGAGGACGGCCTGCCACATGAGCACGAGGGTGAGGATGATGACCGGGGTCATGCCGAGGAGTTCGATGGAGACCTGGCCGCGGTCGGGGGCGGGGCGGGAGGGGGCGGCGGGTCGTCGGCCGGGTGCGGCGCCGTCGTGGCTGGTCGCGCAGTTCCCCGCGCCCCTGAAAGCAGGGCGTCGCGGTGAGCGCCCCTTCAGGGGA
>NZ_JBFAXI010000108.1:0-28120 GCF_040680735.1 Streptomyces sp. NPDC051987
CGCCGTACGCCGACCCGTACGCCGCGCCGTACGCCGACCCGTACGCCGCGCCGTACGCCGACCCGTACGCCGCGCCGTACGCCGCGCCGTCCGCCCCGCCTCCGGCGCCGTCCGCGAACCCCTTCGCGGCGCCGGATCCCGCCGGGCCGCCGCCCCGTCCCTACGCGCCGGTGGCGCCGCAGCAGCCGGTGAGCGCGGCGGTGCCGCCACCGCCGATCGCCCCGACCGGGCCGGGGCAGGTCCCCTACGGCGCCCCGGTGCCGGGGTACGGCTATCCCGGCGGGCCGCTGCCGTCGTATCCGGCCGGCCCCGGGGGATACGGCGGCTGGCCCGGGATGCAGCCGGTGCCCGACAACGGGCTGGGGACGGCCGCCATGGTCACCGGGATCATCAGCGCGATCGGGTTCTGCCTGGCGCCGGTCGCGCTGGTGATGGGAGTGCTGGGGATCGTGCTCGGGTCGATCGGGCGGGGGCGGGTGAAGCGGGGCGCGGCGACGAACGGGGGGCAGGCGCTGGCCGGGATCATCTGCGGGTCCGCGGGGGTGGTGCTGGCCGGGGCGTTCCTCACGCTGATGGTGGTGGCGGGGAGCCGGGCGAGCCACTAGGGGGCGCCGGGCGCCGTCCGGGTCAGCGTTCGGATGGGTGCGGGTGCGGGTGCGTGGGGGCTGGTCGCGCCGTTCCCCGCGCCCCTTGCGTGGGGACGGTCACGTGGGCCGGAAGCGTCGTCCCCTGCCGCCACCCCGTTCTACGCCCTCGTCGCCCGCAGCCGGTCCCGGGCCTCCATCAGGGCGAAACCCAGGAGGTTCAGTCCCTTCCAGCGGGCCGGATCCTCTGCTGCCGTGTCCGTTGCCGGCAGGCCGATGCCCCATATGCGGTCCACCGGGCTGGCCTCGACCAGGATCCGGTCACCGGTGGCCAGGAGGAAGTCGCGCAGCTCGGTGTCGGCGGCGAACTTGTGCACGCTGCCCTCGGTCACCAGGCCGAACCGCTCCCGGCGCCACGTCTCCTCGTCGAACCCGCGGACCAGCCGGCCCGCCTTCTTCGCCGCCGCGGGATGCTGCGCCGCCAGGACCGCCCGCTCCGCCTCCGCGTCCCGGAAGAGCCGGGCCTTGCCCGCCATCATCCAGTGCTCGGCCGTCGCGTACTCCACCCCGTCGACCACGAAGGGTGACGGCCACCACTGGCTCAGGCAGCTCGCCGAGATCCGCCCGTCCGGTCTCGGCCGGTGGCCCCAGAAGTGCAGGTATCGGATTCCGGCCCCCGCCTGGACAGCCCTGGTCAGGGCCTCCACAGAATCGATCGTCGCCATGCACGCCAGTCTGGCAGCCACCACTGACACTCCGTCCCCCCTTTCCCCTGCCGACTCGACACCTGGTCGACAGATTCCGTCGCGTAACCAAAAGGCAACAACGGAATCACTTGTTGGGCTCCCTGTGCTCTGTCAGGATCGGCAGTCAAATCGAGCTGGAGCTACGCCACCCGCCCCTCCGGGCGGGGTGACGGCGGAGGAGAAGCGACATGGACAACCCGGGCTCCGCCACCCCGGAGACCTTCCCCGCGCAGGAGCGGCTCGCGGGCGGTGCGCAGTACATCGCGGGCCGGTTCGCCCAAGGCACTTCGGGCCGTACGCACGCGGTCGTCGACCCGGCGACCGGCGCGGACGTCTACACCTACGAGCTGGCCGGCACCGAGGACGTCGACCGGGCCGTGGCCGCCGCGCGGGCCGCCTTCCCCGGCTGGGCCGCGACCACCCCCGGCGAGCGGTCCGACGCGCTGCACCGCTTCGCCGCCGTGCTCGCCGACCGCGCCGAGGAGTTCGCCCGCGCCGAGTCCCTCCAGTGCGGCAAGCCGCTGAAGCTCACGCGCGAGTTCGACGTGCCCGGAACCATCGACAACACCGCGTTCTTCGCCGGTGCCGCCCGGCATCTGCAGGGGCAGGCCGCCGCCGAGTACTCCGGCGACCACACGTCGTACGTCCGCCGGGAGCCGATCGGTGTCGTCGGGTCGATCGCGCCCTGGAACTACCCGCTGCAGATGGCGGCCTGGAAGATCCTCCCGGCGATCGCCGCCGGCAACACGGTCGTGCTCAAGCCGGCCGAGCTGACGCCGCTCACCTCGCTCCTGTTCGCGGAGGCGGCGACCCTCGCCGGGATTCCCGACGGGGTCGTCAACATCGTCACCGGGACCGGGAAGGAGGCCGGCGAACACCTCGTCGGGCACCCCGACGTCGCCATGACCTCCTTCACCGGGTCCACCGGCGTCGGCAAGCGGGTCGCCGAGATCGCCACCGCGACCGTGAAGCGGCTGCACCTGGAGCTCGGCGGCAAGGCGCCGTTCGTGGTCTTCGACGACGCGGACCTGGAGGCGGCCGTCAACGGCGCCGTCGCCGGTGCGCTCATCAACACCGGGCAGGACTGCACCGCCGCCACGCGCGCGTACGTGCAGCGGCCGCTCTACGAGGCCTTCGTGGAGCGGACGGCGACCCTGATGGAGACCGTGCGGCTCGGCGATCCGTTCGCCCCCGGCACCGACCTCGGGCCGCTGATCTCGCACGCCCAGCGGGACCGCGTCGCCGCCTTCGTGGAGCGGGCGCGCGGCTACGCGCGCGTGGTGACCGGCGGCGAGCCGCCGCAGGACGAGCTGAAGAGCGGCGCGTACTACCGGCCCACCCTGATCGCCGACGCGCCGCAGGACAGCGAGGTCGTCCAGGCCGAGATCTTCGGTCCGGTGCTGGTCGTCCTGCCGTTCGACAGCGACGATGAGGGGATCCGGCTGGCCAACGACACCCCGTACGGTCTGGCCGCCTCCGCATGGACCACCGGGGTCTACCGGGCGAACCGGGCGACCCGCGAGATCAAGGCGGGGTGCGTGTGGGTCAACGACCACATTCCGATCATCAGCGAGATGCCGCACGGCGGTTACAAGGCGTCCGGCTTCGGCAAGGACATGTCGGCGTACTCGTTCGAGGAGTACACCCAGGTCAAGCACGTTATGTTCGACAATACGGCGGTGCCGCGGAAGGACTGGCACCGCACGATCTTCGGGGACCGATAGTCAGATCTTCGGCCGTTCGTCAGGCGGCCTCCTTCCCGAAAGGGCATCCAGCGCATGAGGCAGTACGAGCCCGACCGCCCGACCCCGGTCGAAGTGGCCGCCATGCGGCGCAGTCTCCGCACCGGCCGGGCCGCCCTGGCCCGCCGGTCGTTCCTGGGCGGTGCGCTCGCGGTGGGCGGTGTCGGGGCGCTGAGCGCCTGCGGCATCCCCGCGGCCGGCAAGTCCCAGGGCGGGGTCTCCGCCGACGACCACTCGGCCACGGAGAAGGTCGTCAACTTCTCCAACTGGCCCGAGTACATCGACGTCGACGACAGCGGGAAGAAGCATCCGACGCTGGACGCGTTCCGCAGGCGGACCGGCATCACGGTCAAGTACACCGAGGACATCAACGACAACGACGAGTTCTTCGGCAAGATCCAGCCGCAGCTCGCCGCCGCCCAGGACACCGGCCGCGACCTGATCGTCCTCACCGACTGGCTGGCCGCCCGCATGATCCGGCTCGGCTACGTCCAGAAGCTGGACGCGTCGAACCTGCCGCACGCCTTCGCCAACCTGTCGGACCAGTTCCGCGCCCCCGACTGGGACCCGGGCCGTGCCTACTCCTACCCCTGGCAGGGCATCTCGACGGTCGTCGCCTTCAACAAGAAGGCGCTGAACGGCGTCGAGGTGAAGTCGGTCTCCGACCTGCTCGACAACCCCGCGCTCAAGGGCCGGGTCGGCCTGCTGACCGAGATGCGCGACACCGTCGGCATGACCATGCTCGACATGGGCATCGACCCGGCGAAGTTCACCGACGACGACTACGACAGGGTGATCGCCCGCCTGCAGAAGGCCGTCGACAAGGGTCAGATCCGCCGCTTCACCGGCAACGACTACACCTCGGACCTCAGCAAGGGCGACCTCGCCGCCTGTGTCGCCTGGGGCGGTGACATCGTGCAGCTCCAGGCCGACAACCCGGACGTCGCGTACGTCATCCCGGACAGCGGCTACATGACGTCGACCGACAACCTGATGATCCCCAACAAGGCGCGCCACAAGACGAACGCCGAGCGGCTCATCGACTATTACTACGAGCCCGGACCGGCCGCCGAACTCTCCGCCTACGTCAACTACGTCAGCCCGGTCGCGGACGTACGGCCCTACCTTGCCAAGATCGACAAGTCGGCGGCGAGCAATCCGCTGATCGTTCCCGACAAAGCCATGCAGGCCAGGTCCCATGCCTTCCGTGCCCTGAGTTCGAAGGAAGAGACGGCCTACCAGCAGAAGTTCGCGAAGCTCACAGGGGCGTGACGACACCATGACGACAGACAACAGCGGCGACGTCCGCCTCACCGGCATCGGGAAGACCTACGACAACGGCTTCACCGCCGTGCAGCCGATGGACCTGACCGTGCCGCAGGGCTCCTTCTTCGCCCTCCTCGGCGCCTCCGGCTGCGGCAAGACCACCACCCTGCGCATGATCGCCGGGCTCGAGGAGCCGACCACCGGCACCGTGCACCTCGGCGACCAGGACGTGACCCGGCTGCCGCCGTACAAGAGGCCGGTGAACACCGTCTTCCAGTCGTACGCCCTCTTCCCGCACCTCGACATCTTCGAGAACGTCGCCTTCGGTCTGCGCCGACGCGGCATCAAGAGCGTGAAGAAACAGGTCGAGGACATGCTGGAGCTGGTCCAGCTCGGCGAGCAGGCGCGCAAGAAACCGCACCAGCTCTCCGGCGGCCAGCAGCAGCGGGTCGCGGTGGCGCGGGCGCTCATCAACCACCCCAAGGTGCTCCTCCTCGACGAGCCGCTCGGCGCCCTCGACCTCAAGCTGCGCCGCCAGATGCAGCTGGAGCTCAAGCGGATCCAGACCGAGGTCGGCATCACCTTCATCCACGTCACGCACGACCAGGAGGAGGCCATGACCATGGCCGACACGGTCGCGGTGATGAACGCGGGCCGGGTGGAGCAGCTCGGCTCGCCGGCCGACCTCTACGAGAACCCGAACACCACGTTCGTGGCGAACTTCCTCGGCACCTCCAACCTCATCGAGGCCGAGGTCGACACGAAGAACGGGGACGACATCGTCCTCAAGGCCGGCGGCGGAAAGCTGGTGCTGCCCGAGGCGCGCTGTTCGGCGCCGACCACGACCGGCGGCAAGGTGCTGGTCGGGGTCCGGCCCGAGAAGATCTCCCTCACCCACGCCGACGACGCGGGCTCCATCCCCGAGGGCCGCAACCGGATCACCGGCAAGGTCGCCGACGCCAGTTTCATCGGCGTCTCCACGCAGTACGTCATCGACAGCGCGGTCTGCCCCGAGTTCGCGGTGTACGTGCAGAACGTCGAGCGCGACGGACGGCTCGTCCCCGGCGCCGACGTCGTCCTGCACTGGAGCCCGGCCCACACCTTCGGCCTCGACGCCGCCCAGGACATCGACGCCGGCACCGAGGAGGAGGCCGCCTGATGGCCACGCTCTCCGAGGCGCCCCCGCCGCTGGCGCCCGCCGCCCCCGAGGCGCAGAAGCCCCCGCGCAGGCGCGGCCGCTTCACCCCGTACTGGCTGCTGCTCCCCGGCATCCTCTGGCTGGTCGTCTTCTTCGCCCTGCCGATGATCTACCAGGGGTCCACGTCCGTCCAGACGGGCTCCCTGGAAGAGGGTTACAAGGTCACCTGGCACTTCGCGACCTACTGGGACGCGCTGAGCGAGTACTGGCCGCAGTTCCTCAGGTCCGTCTTCTACGCGGCCGCCGCGACCGTGCTGTGCCTGCTGCTCGGCTACCCGCTGGCCTACCTGATCGCCTTCCGCGCCGGGCGCTGGCGGAACCTGATCATGATCCTGGTGATCGCGCCGTTCTTCACCAGTTTCCTGATCCGCACCCTGGCCTGGAAGACGATCCTCGCCGACAACGGCCCGGTCGTGCACGTCCTGAACTCGCTGCACATCCTGAGCCTCACCGACGTCCTCGGCTGGACGGCCGGCGACCGGGTGCTGGCCACGCCGCTCGCCGTCGTCTGCGGTCTGACGTACAACTTCCTGCCGTTCATGATCCTGCCGCTCTACACCTCGCTGGAGCGGATCGACGGACGGCTGCACGAGGCCGCCGGCGACCTGTACGCCAAGCCGTGGACGACGTTCCGGAAGGTCACCTTCCCGCTGTCGATGCCCGGCGTGGTCTCCGGCACCCTGCTGACCTTCATCCCGGCGGCCGGTGACTACGTCAACGCCGAACTCCTCGGCTCGACCGACACGCGCATGATCGGAAACGTGATCCAGACGCAGTTCCTGCGCATCCTCGACTATCCGACGGCGGCCGCGCTGTCGTTCATCCTCATGGCGGCGATCCTCGCCATGGTCACGATCTACATTCGCCGGTCCGGGACGGAGGATCTGGTCTAAATGCCCTTCGTCAACTGGCTCAAGAAGAATCTCGTCGTCATCGCGGGACTCCTCACCCTCGGATATCTGCTCCTGCCGAACGTCATCGTCACGGTGTTCTCCTTCAACAAACCGAAGGGGCGCTTCAACTACGAATGGCAGCAGTTCTCGCTGGACGCCTGGAAGCAGCCGTGCGGGGTCGCCGACATGTGCGGCTCGCTCTCCATCAGCCTCCGGATCGCCGCCCTCGCGACGATCGGGGCCACCGTCCTCGGCACGATGATCGCCTTCGCGCTGGTCCGCTACCGGTTCCGCGCCCGCGGCGCCGTCAACTCGCTGATCTTCCTGCCGATGGCGATGCCGGAGGTCGTCATGGCGGCCTCGCTGCTCACCCTGTTCCTCAACATGGGCGCCCAGCTGGGCTTCTACACCATCCTGATCGCCCACATCATGTTCTGCCTCAGCTTCGTCGTCACCGCGGTCAAGGCGCGCGTGATGTCGATGGACCCGCGCCTGGAGGAGGCCGCCCGGGACCTCTACGCCGGACCGGCGCAGACGTTCCTCAGGGTCACCCTCCCCATCGCGGCCCCCGGAATCGCGGCGGGCGCGCTGCTCTCCTTCGCGCTCTCCTTCGACGATTTCATCATCACCAATTTCAACGCGGGCTCCACCGTCACCTTCCCCATGTTCGTCTGGGGATCGGCACAGCGCGGCACGCCCGTCCAGATCAACGTCATCGGTACGGCCATGTTCCTGGTCGCCGTACTGTTCGTCCTCACCTCGATGCTGATCAACAACCGCCGCAACAGGCAAAAGGCATAACCTCAGAACTGAATCTGTAGGGAGTTGAAAATCATGGCCCCAAGCGCCATGAGCCGTCAGGCAGATTGGACCAGATCTCTCTCCGAAGCACAGCCGGTCCCGTACTGGCTCGAAGACCCCGGCAAGCCCCGCCCCGAGCCCGCGCTGACCGGCGCCGACACCTGTGACCTGCTGGTCGTCGGCGGCGGCTACAGCGGACTGTGGACCGCGCTCAACGCCAAGGAGCGCGACCCCGGGCGCGACGTGGTCCTGCTGGAAGGCCGCGAGGTGGGCTGGGCCGCCTCGGGCCGCAACGGCGGCTTCTGCGCCGCCTCCCTCACCCACGGGCTGCCCAACGGCCTCGCCCGCTGGCCCGAGGAGATCCACCGGCTGCAGGAGCTGGGCCTGCGCAACCTCGACGAGATCGAGGCCGCCGTCGCCCGGCACGGCATCGACTGCGAGTTCGAACGCACCGGCGAGATCGACGTGGCCACCGAGACCTACCAGGCCTGGGCGCTGCGCGACTGGCACCGGCGACTGGAGCAGCGGGGCCTCGCCGACGGCATCGAGTTCCTCGACGCCGACGCGGTGCGCGAGCAGGTCGCCTCGCCCACCTTCGAGGCGGGCCTGTACGACCGCCGGGGCGTGGCCATGCTGCACCCGGCCAAGCTCGCCTGGGGCCTCAAGCAGGCCTGCCGCGCGCTCGGCGTCCGGGTGTACGAGCACACGCCCGCCCTCGAACTGAAGCAGTACGGCGCCGGCATGGCCGTACGCACCCCCTACGGGTCGGTCCGCGCCCGGCAGGCCGTGCTCGCCACCAACATCTTCCCGAACCTGCTCAAGCGGGTCCGCGCCTACACCGTCCCCGTCTACGACTACGCCCTGATGACCGAGCCGCTCACCGCCGAGCAGCTCGGTGCGATCGGCTGGAAGAACCGGCAGGGCCTCGGCGACTCCGCCAACCAGTTCCACTACTTCCGCCTGTCGGCCGACAACCGCATCCTGTGGGGCGGCTACGACGCCATCCACCACTACGGCGGCCAGGTGCGCCGTGAGTACGACGACCGTCCGGAGACCTACGCCAAGCTCGCCGAGCACTTCTTCACCTGCTTCCCGCAGCTGGAGGGCGTCCGCTTCACGCACGCCTGGGGCGGCGCGATCGACACCTGCTCCCGCTTCTCGGCGTTCTTCGGCACCGCGTACCAGGGGAAGGTGGCGTACGCGGCCGGCTACACCGGACTGGGGGTGGGGGCCACCCGCTTCGGCGCCGACGTGATGCTGGACCTGCTGGCGGGGGAGGAGACCGAGCGCACCCGGCTGGAGATGGTCCGCAAGAAGCCGCTGCCGTTCCCGCCCGAGCCCTTCGCCTGGACCGGCATCGCTCTCACCAAGTGGTCGCTGGCCCGCGCCGACGCCCACGGCGGCCGCCGCAACCTGTGGCTGCGGACGATGGACCGGCTGGGGCTGGGCTTCGACAGCTGACCCGGGCGAATGCGCCCCCGTTCACTCCTACGGGGCGGTGAAACCCGCGTAATGCCCCCGGAGGACCTCCCTCTCTCCCCGTGACGCGACGCCCGCGTCCACGCGTGAGACGGGGAGGTCCTCTGATGACTGGGGCGAAGACGGCGGTCGAGTGGCTGGCATCCGTCGCACCGGATCCCGACGCCTGCCGCTGGGAGTGGGAGCGCAACCCGCTGGGGATCGCGCTGCTGCCCGCCGGCCGGGCCTGGGACGTGCTGATCCTGCCGGGCGAGCTCGGCTATCCGACCCTCGACGTGCTCACCCGCGTCCTCGACCAGCCAGGGCCCGTCCTGGCCGACTTCGGGGACCACCGGGTGGGTTTCTTCGTGCCGCCCGGCACGGCCGCCCGCTGGCTCGGCACGGGGATCCGCACGGCGGGCGCCGGCACGTGGATCGTCGTGCCGCATCCCGGCCGGGCGGCCCGGGGGGTGCGGTGGCTGGTGGCGCCGGACGGGTCGGGGACGCTGACGGATCCGGGGCTGCTGGAGCTGGCCATGCACGAGGCTGCCGCCGGCCTGGCCGACGGTGAGTAGGCGCCGTTGGGGTGCGGGCTGTCGGTCGGCCGCGGGTGCGTGGGGGTTGTTCGCGCCCACGCGGCGGAGCCGCACATGTCACAGCCCCGCGCACCTGAAGAGGGCGCTGCTCTGCGGGCTGTCGTGAAGAACCGTAGCTCTTGACAGGGGAATTGGTCTGGACCAAGTTGAGTGCGCACCCACCTCCAAAACCCCCACCCCCGGAGGCACTTGTGGTTCGCGCGAGACCCTTCCTGACCGTGCTCACGGCCGCCTTGCTGGCCGTGCCCGGTGTCACCGCGCTCTCGTCGGCCGCCCGCGCGGCCGACGCGGACCTCGCCGTCAACGGCGGGTTCGAGTCCGGCCTCTCCGGCTGGAGCTGTACGGCAGGCAGCGGAACGACCGTCAACTCGCCTGTGCACAGCGGAGGTTCCGCACTGCAGGCGACCCCGGCCGGCAGCGACAACGCCCAGTGCGCGCAGACCGTGACCGTCAGGCCGAGTTCGCAGTACACCCTGTCCGGCTATGTCCGCGGCTCCTACGTGTACCTCGGCGCGAGCGGCACCGGCACCACCGACGTCTCCACGTGGACCCAGTCCGCCCCCGACTGGCAGAAGCTCGCGACCACCTTCACCACCGGCGCCGCCGCCACGAAGGTCACCCTCTACACCCACGGCTGGTACGGCACCGGCGCCTACTACGCCGACGACATCTCGCTGGTCGGGCCGGGCACCTCCGCCGGCCAGCCGCCGGCCGCACCGACCGGCCTCACCGCGGGCACGGTCACCTCCTCCAGCGTGGCCCTGTCCTGGACCGCGGTCCCCGGTGCGACGGGCTACGCGGTCTACCGGGACGGGGTGAAAGCACAGCCGGCGACCGGGACGTCGGCGACCGTGACCGGGCTGAACCCGTCCACCGCGTACAGCTTCCAGGTCACCGCCGTGAACGACGCCGGCGAGTCCGCGAAGTCCGCCGCGGTGACCGCCACCACGAGCGCCGGCTCCTCCGGCGGTTCGACCGGCCTGCCCACCCACGCCCTGGTCGGCTACCTGCACTCCTCCTTCGCCAACGGCTCCGGATACACCCGGCTCGCCGACGTCCCCGACAGCTGGGACGTCATCGACCTGGCCTTCGGCGAGCCGACCTCGGCCACCTCCGGGGACATCCGCTTCAACCGCTGCCCGGTCACCGAGTGCCCGAACGTCGAGAGCGACGCCGACTTCAAGGCCGCGATCAAGGCCAAGCAGGCGGCCGGCAAGAAGGTGCTGATATCGATCGGCGGCGCCAACGGGCAGGTGCAGCTGACCACGGCGACGGCGCGCGACACCTTCGTCTCCTCCGTCTCGCACATCATCGACACCTACGGCCTCGACGGCCTGGACATCGACTTCGAGGGGCACTCACTGTCCCTGGACGCGAGCGACACGGACTTCCGGAACCCCACGACCCCGGTGATCGTCAACCTCGTCTCCGCGCTGAAGACGCTCAAGGCGCGGTACGGGCCGGGGTTCGTGCTGTCGATGGCGCCCGAGACCTTCTTCGTGCAGATGGGCTACCAGTACTACGGCACCGGCAAGTGGGGCGGCCAGGACCCGCGCTGCGGGGCGTACCTCCCGGTCATCTACGCGTTGCGCGACGACCTGACCCTGCTGCACGTCCAGGACTACAACTCGGGTCCGATCATGGGCCTCGACAACCAGTACCACTCCATGGGCGGCGCCGACTTCCACATCGCCATGACCGACATGCTGCTCACCGGGTTCCCGGTGGCCGGTGACGCCGGTCGGGTCTTCCCGCCGCTGCGGCCCGACCAGATCGCGATCGGCATGCCGGCGTCGACCAACGCGGGCAACGGCTACGTGGCGCCGTCCGAGGTCACCAAGGCCCTGGACTGCCTGACGAAGAGGACGAACTGCGGCTCGTACGCCCCCCACGGCACCTGGCCCGGCCTGCGCGGTCTGATGACCTGGTCGGTCAACTGGGACCGGTACGCGAACTGGGAGTTCCAGCGGAACTTCGACGCCTACTTCGGCTGAGCAGCAGGCCCAGTGCCGTCAGCAGGACGGTGGCCAGGCACCAGCTGGCCACCACGTCCAGCGGCCAGTGCCAGCCGCGGCGGACCAGGCCGTAGGAGACGCCGAGGACGAGTGCCGCGCAGACACCGACGGCGGTCCGGCGGGCGGTGGCGGAGGCGAGCCAGGGCAGGAGGAGCAGGGTCGCGGAGCCGTACGCGATCGCGGCCGTCGCCGTGTGGCCGGACGGGTAGTAGCCGACCGCCGGGGGCACCACCGGGGTGCCCGGACGGGCGGTCCAGTCCTTGAGCGGCACGACGATCGCCGGTACCAGGGCCATCAGGACGGCGGCGGCCGCGGGCGGCAGCCACCAGTGGTCTGTACCGGTGGTGCGGCCGCGCCACGTGACGTAACCGATGGCCAGGACCAGGACCGGGACCGCGACCTGCACGTTCCCGAGGTCGGAGAGGAGTTCGGAGAACCGGTCCGGGTGGACGAGTGCGCTGCTCAGGCGGCTGTCCAGGCGGAGCAGCGGGCCATGGGCCACGACCTGCCAGGTGATCAGCGCGAAGAGGAGGGCCGGCAGCGCCAGCAGCCCCAGGAGTCCCGGGCGGGGGAAGCGGAGGAAGGAGGTCGGCCGCCCCGGAACAGGGGGGGTGGTTCCGAGGCGGCCGTCCGGATCGGAGTGTCGCGCGCCCCGGGGGGTTTGGGGCGAGCGACCGTCCGATCGGTGAGGAGATCCGGAGCCGGAGGCCCCGGTTGTGTGCGCGAGGGCACGACCAGGTCGAAGCTGGGGAGGCCCCGGCCTGAAATCGCCCACAGTCCCCTGTGGGCGGGGTGTATCTCTCATCTGGAGAGAACCTACGACAGCGTCCGGCGCCGCGACAGGCGGAATCGCGTCCCGTCATCCACCTCGCACACCTTCTTCACACGGCCTGACGGGTGCGCCCCGGCCCCCCACGTCACGCCAGGGGGGAGGGGCGGGGCGGTGGTGGCACACGGGTTCGAGAACCTGTGCGCGGGCTGCGGGAAGCCTCTGGCTCAGATCCGCGCGAAGGCCTGCTCGATGATGTCGAGGCCCTCGCTCAGCAGGTCCTCGCCGATGACCAGCGGGGGCAGGAAGCGGAGCACATTGCCGTAGGTGCCACAGGTCAGGACCAGCAGCCCCTCCTGGTGGCAGGCCTTGGCGAGGGCCGCGGTGGCCTCCGGGTTCGGCTCCTTGGTGGCGCGGTCCTTGACCAGCTCGATGGCGATCATCGCGCCCCGGCCGCGGACGTCGCCGATGACGTCGAACTTCTCGGCCATGGCGGTGAGGCGGGGCTTCATGATCGCCTCGATCTGCCTCGCCCTGGCGTTGAGGTCGAGCTCCTTCATGGTCTCGATGGCCCCGAGCGCACCCGCGCAGGCGACGGGGTTGCCGCCGTAGGTCCCGCCGAGGCCGCCGGCGTGCGCGGCGTCCATGATCTCGGCGCGGCCGGTCACGGCGGCGAGCGGCAGGCCGCCCGCGATGCCCTTGGCCGTGGTGATCAGGTCCGGGACGATGCCCTCGTCCTCGCACGCGAACCACTGGCCCGTACGGCAGAACCCGGACTGGATCTCGTCCGCGACGAAGACGATCCCGTTGTCCTCGGCGAACTGCCTGACCGCCGGCAGGAAGCCCTTGGCCGGCTCGATGAAACCGCCCTCGCCGAGCACCGGCTCGATGATGATCGCGGCCACGTTCTCCGCGCCCACCTGCTTGCTGATCTGGTCGATGGCCTGGTGGGCGGCCTCGGGGCCGGCGTTCTGCGGACCGGTCGGCCAGCGGTAGGCGTAGGCGACCGGGACGCGGTACACCTCGGGGGCGAACGGACCGAAGCCGTGCTTGTACGGCATGTTCTTGGCGGTCAGCGCCATCGTGAGGTTGGTCCGCCCGTGGTAGCCGTGGTCGAACACGACGACGGCCTGCCGCTTGGTGTAGGCACGCGCGATCTTCACGGCGTTCTCGACGGCCTCGGCGCCGGAGTTGAACAGCGCGGACTTCTTGGCGTGGTCACCCGGGGTGAGCTCCGCGAGGGCCTCGGCGACCTCCACGTAGCCCTCGTACGGGGTGACCATGAAACAGGTGTGGGTGAAGTCGGCCAGCTGGGCGCTCGCCCGGCGTACGACGGCCTCGGCGGAGGCGCCGACGGAGGTCACCGCGATGCCGGAACCGAAGTCGATCAGGCGGTTTCCGTCGACGTCCTCGATGATGCCGCCGCCCGCGCGCGCGGTGAAGACGGGCAGCACCGAGCCCACCCCCTGCGCCACCGCGGCGAGGCGTCGGGACTGCAGCTCCTGCGACTTCGGGCCGGGGATGGCGGTGACGACGCGGCGCTCCTGCGGAAGTGCGGTCATGGGGGCTCCCTGATGAGTGGTGCGAACCGATGCGTGCCGGGCGCGTCCCGTCCGGTTGCTCCGGTGGTGCGTTTTCGGACGCTTTCCTTCTTTCTTCGCAGGCTAGGGCCGGGGGTGAGAGCTGGGCATGCTCCATGTGGGCGTTGTCGAGGAGTGCCGTTGTCCGTGGTGGACATAGCGCGGTCGGGTGCCCGGTATGCGGCCTTGACCGCTCCTCGGCCGCGTAAGCGGTGAACTCCCCTTGCCGGGGCGTTAGATTGGCCGCTGACGGTGGACGGAACGGCTGGTCAGGGAGCGAGACGCGATGGACAGCGACGGGACGCGGGACACGCGGCGTGCGCATGCGAATCCTGTGCCGCGACCGGCGGGGCCGCAGGACCCGGACGGGACGCCCGTCGAGCCGCCCGCCATGCCGGCCTGGGCGCCCGCGATGCCGGTCGAGGCGCCCGCGATGCCGCCGCGCCCGGCGGCCCCTCCGGCGGTGCCCCCGCTGCCGGACGGCTCGGCCTTCCTGACCTGGCTGCGGGCGCCCAGGCCGGAGGCGGCGCCGGGGGTGTGGCGAATCGGTTACCGGCCCCGGGCCGAGCGGGAGCCCGAGGAACTGCCCACACGGCAACTGCTCAGCGGCGCCCTGATCGCCTTCCTGGTGGGCTGGCTGGTCTGGTCCCTGCTCACGCACGGCTACCTGGGGGCGTGGTGGGGGCTGCCGCTCCAACTGCTCCTCCCCGCCTCCTGGCAGGGCGAGCACGCCACGATCTCCCCGACCGCCAGCCGTTTCATCTACGAGGGATACACCTACCTGGTCGCCCTCAGCATCATGCTCGTGGTGGGCCGGCTCGGCCGCTGGGGCGAGGTGTGGCGGCGGTTCGTGGCGCCCAGGTTCCGCGCCGCGGACTCCCGCCAGGAGCCCCCGGCCCCCGAGGAGGACCCCGCCCGGTGGCCGCACCTCCGGGCCGCCGGGGCCGAGGCGGCCGCCGACCGGCTCGCCGGGGAGGCGCGCAGCGGGCTGATGCGGGACGTGGACCACGCCCGGATCGCCCGCGCCTGGCAGGGCGTACGCAGCGGCCGGCACAGCATGGCCGCCTTCACCGCCGCCGTGGTCAAGGACGGCGCCGCCGCCTGCCCGCACCCCTCCGGCGAACGCGACCTGCCCGCCCGGCACGCCCGCCACGACCTGGTCACCGGCCAGGTCCGGCTCGGCACCACCGCCGACGACCCGCGCAACCCCTACCAGTACCGGGGCACCGGCCTCGCCCTCGGCCCCGAACTGCTCGGCACCTCCCTGCTCGCCGTCGGCCCGGCCGGCACCGGCAAGACCGGCAGCCTGGTCCGCCCGCTCGCCGAGTCGCTCTGCCTGCACGCGCTGGCGGGCCGGGCCTCCGTGGTCGTCGTCGGCGCGGCCGGCGCCGGCCTCGGACCCGCCGACGCCTACGACGTCGTCGTCCGCATCGCCCACCCCGACTCCGTCTACGACCTCGACCTGTACGGCGGCACCACCGACCCCGACGAGGCCGCCGCCATACTCGCCGAGGCCCTCGTCGGCGACCTCACCGACCCGCACCCCGGCGGCGACAGCCGCCGCTCCACCACCGTCCTCGCCCAGCTGATCGGCCCGTTCAAGGCGGTCCACGGCCGCTTCCCCTCCGTCCCCGAACTCCGCCGGCTCCTCGACGGCGCGCCCGGCCCGCTCGCCGCGCTCCGCAAGGGACTGACCGAGACCGGCCACGAGTCGCTGCTGCGCGAGCTGGACGCGCGGGAACGCCAGATGGGACAGCCGGGCGACGTCGGCGCGGTGCTGGCCGACCGCATCGCCCTCCTCGACCGCCCGGCCTTCGCCGGTTTCTTCGACACCTCCGGCCAGTCCCGCCCCTTCTCCCTCAAGGCCCTCGACCACCCGGTCCGGGTCCGCATCGACCTGCCCGAGCGCGGCCACGCCGACGCCTCCCGGATCCTGGCCCGCCTGGTGCTCGCCCAGTTCACCGCGAGCGTGTCGGTACGGGACGACCGCTCGCTCTTCTCCTGCCTGCTCCTGGACGACGCGACGGGCGTGGTCACCCCGGAAGCGGTCCGCGCCGTCCAGCGACTGCGCTCCGCCAACGCGGGCGTCGCGCTGACCCTGCGCACCCTGGACGACGTGCCCCGCCCGCTGCGCGGACCGCTCCTCGGCGCCACCGGCTGCAGGATGGCCTTCGCCGGCCTCACCCCCTGGGACGGGCAGGACTTCGCCGAGGTCTGGGGCAAGGAGTGGACCGAGGCCCGGGACGTCACCGACCGCCAGATCATCGCGGAGACCCCGGCGGGCAAGGCGCTGCACATCGTCCGCCGGGTGATCACCGGGAAGGCGCCCACGGCGCGCGCGGTCACCGTCCGGCAGGTGGAGCGCGAGCGCTGGTCCGCCTCCGAACTCGCCCACGGCGTGCCGCCGGGCCACGCGGTCCTCTCCCTGACCACGGTCCAGGGCGAGCACGCGCCCCCGCTGCTGGTGGACCTGAGGGGCGGCGGCCGGGGCTGAACACGGGGGGACCGGCGACCGTACAGTGAGGCAGAATCGAGAGAGGCCGTTCATACGAGACGGCCAAACGCCACTGCCGTCGCTCACGACGCGTACGACGCCCACGACCCAAGAGAAGATCTGACGGCCTGATGCCACCGACGCTCGCCTCGCTCGTCCACCACTCCGCGCTCAAACTGACCGTGCGCGCGGGCGAGGACCGCCTCGACGTGCCCGTGCGCTGGGCCCATGTCAGCGAACTCGCCGACCCGGTGCCGTACATGGAGGGCGGGGAACTGCTCCTGATCACCGCGCTGAAGCTGGACGCGGAGGATCCGCAGGCGATGCGGAAGTACGTGAAGCGCCTGGTGGGAGCCGGTGTGGTGGGCCTCGGCTTCGCCGTGGGGGTCAACTACGACGAGATCCCCAAGGCGCTGGTCGACGCCGCCGAGCAGGAGGGGCTGCCCCTCCTGGAGGTACCGCGCCGGACCCCCTTCCTCGCCATCAGCAAGGCGGTCTCGGCGGCGATCGCGGCCGACCAGTACCGGGCGGTGACGGCGGGCTTCGCCGCCCAGCGCGAACTGACCAGACAGGCGCTGAACGCCGGCCCGGAGGGGCTGCTCACCGCGCTCGCGGCGCAGGTGGACGGCTGGGCGGCGCTGTACGACGCGTCCGGCGCGGTCGTGGCGACGGCGCCGGAGTGGGCGGGGCGCCGGGCGGCCCGCCTGACGGCCGAGGTGGAGCGGCTCAGGGAACGCCCGGCACCGGCCTCCTCGGTGGTCGGCGGCCCCGACAACGAGGACCGGGTGGAACTCCACTCGCTCGGCACCGGCCGCCGCCCGCGAGCGGCCCTGGCGGTCGGCACCGCGTCGGCGCTCGGCACGGCGGAGCGCTACGCCGTGCACTCCGCCATCGCGCTGCTCACCCTCACGACGGAACGCTCCCGCTCCCTCCACGCGGCCGAGCAGCGGGTCGGGACGGCGGTACTGCGCATGCTGCTCGCCGGGCAGCCGGACCATGCGCGCGCGGTCGCCGGGGACCTGTACGGCGGTCTGCTCGACGCCCCCTTCCGGGTGATCGTCGCGGACTCGGGAAGCGAGCCGCCGGCCGGCCTCACGGAGGCGGTGGAGGCGGCCGCGGCGCGTGCGGGGGAGGCGGTGCTGGCGGTGCCCGAGGGGGAGCGGCTGGTGGTCCTGGCCGTGGACGGGGGTGCGGCGGTGGCGGCGTGCGCCGAGTACGCGGCCGCGCGCGAGGCGGCGCGGGCGGTGCCCGAGCAGGCGGCCGCGGACGACGACGACCTGGTCGTCGGCCTCTCCGCCCCGTCCGGTCCGATCGGCGCGGCGGCCGCCTACAAGCAGGCCGAGCAGGCGCTGTCCGTGGCCCGGCGCCGGGGCCGGATCCTGGTCGAGCACGACCAGCTGGCCTCGGGATCGGTCCTTCCGCTGCTCGCCGACGACGCGGTGAAGGCGTTCGCCGACGGTCTGCTGCGGGCCCTGCACGAGCACGACGCGACCGGCCGCGGTGACCTGGTGGCGTCCCTCCGCGCCTGGCTCTCCCGGCACGGCCAGTGGGACGCGGCGGCGGCGGACCTCGGCGTCCACCGCCACACGCTGCGCTACCGGATGCGCCGCGTGGAGGAGATCCTGGGCCGCTCCCTGGACGACCCGGACGTCCGGATGGAGCTGTGGCTGGCCCTGAAGGCGACGTCGGGGGAGTAGCCGACGGCTCTGCCCCCACCCGACTCGCTCAGCCGGGCCCGCACCGTCGTCCCACGCCGAGGCCCCACCGACGGCAGGGGCCCACCCCCTGGAGGGACGGGACGGGTAGGGGCGGCGGGGGCGAGGACCCCGTGGCCCGCCCCCACCGGACCGTGCCAAACCGGCACACCCCCCGCCCCCACCACTACACCGCGGCCAAACGCACCCCCGCCCCCTGCCGCCTACCGTGGACGCGAACACCCTGCACACACCCACCCCCAACGCGGAAGGGCCGGGACTCGCACATGACCTCCACCCACGCCTTCTGGCTCGCCGGCCGCCAGGTCACCGGCGAGGCCACCTTCGATGTCACCAACCCGTGGGACGCCCGTCTCGTCGGCAAGGTCAGCGTGCCCACCGACGCCCAGGTAGAGGAAGCCGTCGCCGCCGCGTACGCCGTACGGGACGAGTTCGCCGCCACCCCAGCCCACGTGCGCGCCGCCGCCCTCGACCACGTCAGCCGCCGCCTCGCCGAGCGCACCGAGGAGATAGCCCAGCTGATCTCCGCCGAGAACGGCAAGCCGATCAAGTGGGCCCGCGGCGAGGTCGGCCGTGCCGTCTCCGTGTTCCGGTTCGCCGCCGAGGAGGCCCGGCGCTTCAACAGCGGCGAGGCCCAGCGGCTCGACACCGACCCCGGTGGCCAGGGCCGGCTCGCGCTGACCCGCCGCTTCCCGAAGGGCGTCGTCCTCGGCATCGCGCCCTTCAACTTCCCGCTCAATCTGTGCGCCCACAAGATCGCCCCGGCGATCGCGGCCGGTGCGCCGATCATCCTCAAGCCCGCACCCGCCACGCCGCTGTCCGGGCTCGTCATCGGCGACCTGCTCGCCGAGACCACCGGCCTCCCGGCCGGCTCCTGGTCGATCCTCCCGGTCGCCAACGACAAGATGGCCGCTCTCGTCCAGGACGAGCGTCTGCCGGTCATCTCCTTCACCGGTTCCGAGAAGGTCGGCTACTCGATCATGGACTCGGTGCCCCGCAAGCACTGCACCCTGGAGCTCGGCGGCAACGGCGCGGCCGTCGTCCTCGGCGACTACGCGAGCGACGCCGACCTCGACTGGGCCGCCACCCGCATCGCGACCTTCTCCAACTATCAGGGCGGCCAGTCCTGCATCTCCGTGCAGCGGGTCATCGCCGACGCAGCCGTCTACGACCGCCTCCTCCCGCGGATCGTCGCCGCCGTCGAGGCCCAGGTCACCGGTGACCCCGCCGACGACAGGACCGACGTCGGCCCGCTGGTCAGCGAGGCGGCGGCCGAACGGGTCGAGGCGTGGGTGAAGGAGGCCGTCGAGGCCGGCGCCACCCTGGTCACCGGCGGCGACCGCGACGGCGCCAGCTACGCGCCGACCGTCCTCACCGACGTCCCGGAGGACACCACCCTCTCCTGCGAGGAGGTCTTCGGACCCGTCCTCACCGTGCAGAAGGTGTACGGCGAGGACGAGGCCTTCGCCGCCGTCAACGCCTCCAAGTACGGCCTCCAGGCGGGCGTGTTCACCCACGACCTGCAGCTCGCCTTCCGCGCCCACCGCGCCCTCGAGGTCGGCGGCGTGGTGATCGGCGACGTCCCCTCCTACCGCGCCGACCAGATGCCGTACGGCGGCGTGAAGCAGTCCGGCGTCGGCCGCGAGGGCGTCAGGTTCGCGATGGACGACTACACCTACGAGCGCGTCCTGGTCCTCACCGGCCTCGCCCTCTGACCTGCCACGGACAGGTCCGAGCGCGGCAGGCCGCAGGCTACGACTGGAAGGTCCTCACCACCGCCTCCGCGTGGCGCCATCTCACGGTCTGCTTGTGGCCCGAGATCCACAAGTGGGCCCGGCGCATCCGCTGGGCGCCCACGCGGACAGCCTCTGCTCCCTCATCGACGAGGCCAAGATCGTCCCGGACGGCACATGGCACGCCATCGAGGGCGCGCTCTCCGGTGGCCGCATGGACGGCCTCCCGGAGGCGTTCGCCCTGGCTGTCTCCACGCCCGACCCGCCCGCTGGACGGTTCTACGAGATCCACAAGCGCGCCCCCGGCCTGGAGGACTGGCACACCCGCCACGTCACGCTGGAGGAGGCCGTGGCCGCCGGCGGGGGAGTTCCACGCGAGCGATGAGGACAGCGTCATCCCGCTCGCCTGGGTTCAGGCCGCCATCGAGCGGTGGCACGAGTGGGACCAGACCGGCCGCCCCGACGTCCCCGGCCGCCGCGTCCTCGGCGTGGACGTTGCCCGCGCCGGCGGGCACTCCACCGCTGCCCGGATGGGGGTGTGAGGCAGCCGAGACGAAGAGTGCGCGCAAGCCGTGGGAGGTCGAGGACGGGCTGTGGGAGCGGATCGAGCCGCTGCTGCCTGTGGTCGAGCGCCGGTACCGGCATCCGGGGCGTAAGCGCCTGGATGATCGCAGGGTGCTGTGCGGGATCCTGTGCGTGCTCCGCACCGGGATCCCGTGGCGGTTCCTGCCGGAGTCCGGCAGCACCTGCACGAACTGCTGCTGGCCGAACTGCGGGCGGCCGACATGCTCGACTTCTCCCGCGCCGCCGTCGACTCCTCCCCAGTGGACGGGGGAAAGACCGGCCATCTACGCCGACCGCGGCTACGGCCACGACGTCCACCGTGACAGGGTCCGGTTCCACATCCACCAAGCCTTCGTCATCCTCGGCTGCGCCACCATCGGCTGAGTGGATCTGCGAAACAGATGATTCAGAGCGAAAACATCTGTTGGACAGGGCTTTGGTGGGGTCGGAGGATTTTCTGCGGGAGCACCGTCGAGCGACGCCGGTACGGGCTGCTGCCTGAGCGGAAGGTCGATATGCCAAGGGGAGGGACCGACGTGGTGGTCGTCGAAGAGACCGAAGTCGTGGTCGTGGGGGCCGGCCAGGCCGGCGTGGCGATGAGCGAGCACCTGGGCGCCCTGAACGTCCCGCACCTCGTCCTGGAACGGCACCGGATCGCCGAGCGGTGGCGTTCGGAGCGGTGGGACTCCCTGGTCGCGAACGGGCCCGCATGGCACGACCGGTTCCCAGGCATGGAGTTCACCGACGTCGCCCCCGACGCCTTCGCCTCGAAGGAACAGGTAGCCGACTATTTCGTCGCCTACGCCGAGAAGATCGGCGCCCCGATCCGGTGCGGTATCGAGGTGACGTCGGTGCGCAGGCATGCTGGTCGGCCCGGTTTCCGCATCGAGACGTCGCAGGGCCTGATCGACGCGCGTTTCGTGGTGGCCGCGACCGGACCGTTCCAGCGGCCCGTGATCCCGCCCATCGTCCCGGACAGTGCTTCCCCGGTGCAGATCCACTCCAGCGCATACCGCAACCCGCAGCAGCTGCCCCCGGGCGCGGTCCTCGTGGTCGGTGCGGGCTCCTCCGGGGTGCAGATCGCCGACGAGCTGCGCCGCTCCGGGCGCCGGGTCTTCCTCTCCGTCGGCCCTCACGAGCGCCCTCCGCGTCAGTACCGCGGACGGGACTTCTGCTGGTGGCTCGGCGTGCTCGGGCTCTGGGACGCCCACACGCCCCCGCAGGGTGCCGAGCACGTGACCATCGCGGTCAGCGGGGCCCGCGGCGGCCACACCGTGGACTTCCGGGCCCTGGCCAGGGACGGCATCGAGCTCGTCGGCCTGACCGCGTCCTACGACGACGGCGTCCTGCGTTTCGCGCCGGATCTTGCCGCCAACATTGCCGACGGCGACGCCAGGTACCTCGAGTTGCTGCGGGCGGCCGACGCCTACGTCGAGCGCAACGGCCTCGACCTTCCCGCGGAACCGCAGGCACACGTCCTGGGGCCGGACCCGCACTGCGTCACCGACCCGCTCCTGGAGCTCGATCTGGCCGAGGCCGGCGTCACCTCGATCGTCTGGGCGACGGGCTTCGCCGCCGACTACGGCTGGCTCGACGTCGACGCCTTCGACGACAGGGGCCGTCCCGACCAGCGGCGCGGCGTGTCCCGCGAAGCGGGCGTGTATTTCCTGGGCCTTCCCTGGCTGTCACGCCGAGGATCGAGCTTCATCTGGGGCGTCTGGCACGACGCTGCCTACGTCGCCGACCACATCGCGACCCGGCGCGGCTACCTCGCGTACGGCGCCACCGACCAGGCCGGCGCCGCGCCGGCGAACGGCAAGAGCTGAGAAGGGGCGAGACGATGACCTCCACGCACGAGGGCCGCCGGGCGAAGACTCCGGTCGTTGTCGGCGGGCACACCCGGATCCGGCCGTTCAACACACGCGCCACCTATCCCGAGCAGAACCTCGACAACGACCTCTGCCAGGCCGTCGTGGCCGGCGACACGGTGTATGTACGCGGCCAGATCGGCCAGGACCTCGACACCAGCGAGTCGGTGGGCGTCGGGGATGCGGCCGCCCAGGCCGAGCAGGCGATGGCCAACATCAAGATGCTGCTCGACGAAGCAGGCGCCCGGATGGAGCACCTGGTCAAGCTGACGATCTATCTGATCGACCCGCGCTACCGCGAGGCGGTCTACCGCACGGTGGGTCGCTGGACCAAGGGCGTGCACCCGATCTCCACCGGCCTGGTGGTCTCAGCACTGGCCCGCCCGGAATGGCTGTGCGAGATCGACGCGATCGCGGTGATTCCGCAGGAGGAGCGGCCGTGACCTTCTCCCTCGTGGTGCGTGACGGCGAGCGCTTCGGCATCGCGGTCAGCTCGTCCTCTCCGGCCGTCGCCGCACGGGTCGCACACCTCAAACCCGGCATCGGTGCCGCTGCCTCGCAGAACATCACCGATCCCACCCTCGGCAGCAAACTGCTGGACGGCCTGGCCGAGCACGGCGACGCCGCACGCGCGCTCACCGACGTCATCACATCGGCCGACCACATCGACTACCGGCAGCTGACCGTGCTCGGCCGCACCGGCCCCGGCGTCGCCTACAGCGGCCCCCGCACCCTGGGCCGGCATGCCGCAGCCACCGCGGACGGCGCGGTCGCCGCAGGCAACATGCTCGCCGGAGCGCACATTCCCGACGTCCTGATCGACACCTGGTTCACCACCCACGGGGAACTGGAAGAGCGTCTGCTGGCGGCCCTGCAGGCCGCCGCGGCGGCCGGTGGGGAGGAGGGACCGGTACGCTCCGCGGGCCTCGCGGTCGTGGCGGGAGTGGGCTGGCGGGTGACCGACCTGCGGATCGACTGGGCCGAAGATCCCGTCGACCGGCTCGCCGACCTCCTGGCCGTATGGCTGCCGCAGCGAGACGACTACGTGCGCCGCGGACTCGATCCCGCCGGCGCACCGTCGTACGGCGTCCCGGGCGACCTGTGATGGGGACACTGAAGGAGGCCGCCCGCAGCGAGGTCGACCGGCACGCGGCCAAACTGATCGCACTGTCCGAACGGCTGCACGCCGACCCAGAGACCGCCTGGGAAGAACACCGCGCCGCCGCTGCCGTCCCGCAACTCCTCGAGCACGCCGGATTCGACATCACCTCCCCCTACCTGGGCCTGGACACCGCGTTCTACGCGCGGTTCGGCAGCGGGCCCGTCCGCATCGCCCTCTGCGCCGAGTACGACGCCCTGCCGGGCCTCGGGCACGCGTGCGGGCACAACCTCATCGCGGCGAGCTCGGTCGGTGCCGCGCTCGCACTGGCCGCCGTCGCCGACGACGCGGGCCTGACCGTGGAGGTGTACGGCACCCCCGCCGAAGAAGGCGGCGGCGGCAAGATCGAGATGCTGGAGCGCGGCGCTTTCACCGGCGCGGACCTCGCCATGATGGTCCATCCGGCACCCGTCGACGTCGCCGAGGCACGCCCCTTCGCGGTCAGCCACTCCCGGATCTCCTACACCGGCAAGTCCGCACACGCGGCCGCCTACCCCGAGACGGGCATCAACGCAGCCGACGCCTTCACCATCGCCCAGGTCGCCATCGGCCTGCTGCGCCAGCAGCTTCCGGCCTCGGTACGGGTGCACGGCGTGGTCACCCACGCCGGGGACGCCCCCAACGCCATCCCTGAGCGCTCCAGCGGCCGCTGGTACGTCCGGGCCGAGACCCTCGCCGAGCTGACCGAGCTGGAGCCGCGGGTCATGAGGGCCTTCGAGGCGGGGGCCCATGCCACCGGCTGCGAGCTGGAGATCGAGCCGGAGAGCCGCCCGTACGCGGAGTTCCGCACCGACGAGAAGGCACTGGGGCACTACCGTCTGAACGCCCTCGCGCTGGGACGCGAGTTCGCGCCATCGGGCCAGGCCGCCCGGATGAACCGGGCCTCCACCGACATGGGCAACGTCTCCCAGGTGGTGCCGGCCATCCACCCCTACATCGGGATCGGCTCGCTGCCCGCCACCAACCACCAGCACGAATTCGCCGCGTTCTGCGTGGGCGCCCAGGCCCAGCAGGCCCTGCTCGACGGGGCGGTCGCGCTGGCCTGGACCGGCATCGACCGGGGCGCGCCAAGCGGGAGCGCCGCCCTACGACGGGCGTAGCCGTGACCCCAGGGCCCGGACAGGGCGAGAGCCGGCCCTCCTACGGCGTCACCCTCGGCCCGTTCGACGTACTGCGCCACGGCCGTCACCCGCCGGCCGCCTGCCCCCCCAGCCCCTCCGGGGCGCCTCTTGCCTCCTCGACGAACCGGAGGACACATGTCCTTGACGTATGACCCCGGCCACCTGGCTGACGACGGCCACCGCACTGAGCACGACATGCTCGGCGACATCGCCGTGCCCGAAGACGCCTACTATGGCGCCCACACGGCCCGGGCCGTCATCAATTTCCCCCTCACCGGGGAGACCCTTGCCGCCCGGCCTCACCTGATCGTCGCGCTGGCCGCGGTGAAGCAGGCCGCTGCCCTGGCCAACACGGACGTCGGCGCGCTGGACAGGACGCTCACCACGGCGATCACCCAAGCCTGCACCGACATCCGGAACGGCGCACTGCACGAACAGTTCGTGGTCGACCTCATCCAAGGCGGCGCCGGCACGTCGACCAACATGAACGCCAACGAGGTGATCGCCAACCGAGCCCTGGAACTGCTCGGCCGGCCCCGCGGGGAGTACACCGTCCTGCACCCTCTGGACCACGTCAACCTCGGGCAGAGCACCAACGACGTCTACCCCACCGCGGTGAAACTCGCCCTGGACGCGCACGTCGGCCACCTGCTCAGCGCCCTGGCCGGCCTGCGCGAAGCCTTCGAGGCCAAGGCCGTCGAGTTCGCCGACGTGCTGAAGATGGGCCGCACCCAGCTGCAGGACGCCGTACCCATGACGCTGGGCCAGGAGTTCGCGGCGTACGCCGCCACTCTCGGCGAGGACGAACAACGCCTCGCCGAGGCCAGACTGTTGCTGCACGAACTCAATCTCGGAGGCACGGCGATCGGCACCGGCCTCAACGCCCGCCCCGGCTACCGCGAGCGCGCGCTGGAGCACCTGCGCCGACTGACCGGCATCCCCACGCTGGTGTCGGCTCCCGACCTCATCGAGGCCACCCAGGACGTCGGGGTATTCGTCCAACTGTCCGGCGTGCTCAAGCGGGTGGCCGTGAAACTCTCGAAAATGTGCAATGACCTGCGGCTGCTCTCCTCGGGACCGCAGGCCGGGCTCGGAGAGATCAGCCTTCCCGCCCGCCAGGCCGGCTCGTCCATCATGCCGGGCAAGGTCAACCCGGTCATCCCCGAGGCCGTCAACCAGATCGCCTTCGAGATCATCGGAAACGACGTGACAGTCACCCTCGCCGCCGAGGGCGGACAGCTCCAGCTCAACGCGTTCGAACCAGTCATCTACCGCAGCCTGAGTGCCGGCCTTGGCCACCTCGCCGCCGGTGTCGCAGTTCTCACCGAGCACTGCGTGCGGGGCATCACCGCCGACCGGAAACGGCTCGCGGCGACGGTCGTTGCCTCCATCGGCCTGGTGACCGCCCTGAGCCCCACGATCGGCTACGAGGTAGCCTGCGCCGTCGCCCTGGAGGCGCATCGAACCGGCCGGCCGGCGCTCGAGCTCGTCCGTGAGCGTGCGCTGCTGACCGAGGCGGAACTTGCCACGCTGACCAGCCCAGCGTTCTTGACCGGCCCGCCTGCCCGCTGACGACCAGGACCGTGACGGGAAATCGGGCCAACCACCTCGGATGCCGCCCCTGAACCGACACCGGCGAAACCTGCGACTCTCCCGTCCCGGAATTCGCCCAGCGGCTCCAGTAAAACTCGCGGTGATTCACCCCGGCGTCATCTGCTCATTCGATACCTTCCCCGTAAAACATTTGCTTTACAGGAATTCTCTCATAGGAAAGGATCTTTCGCGTCACACCCAAGAGAGGGTCGTGAAGAGGCCGACTCACGAGTGCTGTTGCCGGCCTGGCACGCGCCTTCAACAGTCCCCGGAATGTTTATGCTGCGACGCCGCCCCCCGCTGGTCATCGGCCCGGAACTCGACGACGATCCGTTGCGCCGAACCATCAAAGCATCACTCAAGGAGCTCAGGTCCTCACAGCAGTTACCTCATGCTGGGGGCGGGGTCACTCGCCGGGCGTGGATCCCTGTTGCCGAATTGCTGCGCGCCACGGACCGTAACTGGGATCTGCGAGTGCACCGGATCTCTGTGCTTGCGCGCGCCTTGCCCCTGGGCGTCACGCTCCGGTGGATCAAGGACTGCCCGCGAGACCCCGATGCCCTCGTCGTGCAGGCTTGCGCCAGAGTCAGCCGTATCACCGGTACCCCTTGGCCGGACGCCCGGGAGGAGTACAGCGACTGCAAGCGGGCGGCGGAGGCGGCCCCAGAAGACCCCACCCCGTGGCTGGCCATGCTGCGGCTGATGGACGTGTGCGGCTCTCCGGTCCGCAGGACGGTTCCGGTGTGGAACGAGGCTGTTGCCCGCGCCCCGTGGAACCGCACCGTCTTCCATCAAATGCTGCACCATCTGTCTCCTCGCCGGCACGGGACGCTCATGGGGATGATCGAATTCGCAGAACGATCCGCTCACCAGGCGCCCCACGGATCACCCGTGGCCCTTCTCCCTCTCGCAGCCAGGGTGGAGTTGGTCGCTCACCGGATGTCGCAGGACTCCGCCGCTGCTTTCGCGGCTGACCGGCACTGGTACGAGCCAGGTGCAACCCGTGAGGCTGACACAGCATTGGCCAAGTGGTTCTGCGTAGAAGTACAGCCGCATGCTGAAGCCCTTGCCGACCTCAACCTGCTCGCCTTCGCTCTGACCCGTCTCAAGCGCACAGACGACGCCGCTCCCGTATTCCGCCGCATCGGCCGCGACATGACCCACCATCCGTGGAATCTCCTCCCCAAACCGGTCGCCGCCTTCCAGTACTGGCGCGACCGGAGCTGCGCCTGACGCCGCCGGCCCTCACGTTGCGCTTTTGGACGGCGGGTTGGGAGAAGACCCCACGCTGGCCCACATCGCCATGCCGTCTTCCGCAGGCATACGCACAAGTTGGTCGGCGAGGGCTTCCACGAGAGGCAGTCCCCGACCGTGCTCGTCGGCCGGCGACCCTGGACAGGGCGGCCCGTTGCGACCGTGGTCAATCACCACAACGTGGGCCTCGCGCTCGGCCAGCATGACGATGACGCAGATCGTGTCGTTCGGGGCATGGACAACCGCATTGGTGGTGAGCTCCGAGACGATGACTGCCAGGTCGTCCACCGTCTCCGGAGCCAGACCCCGGACGCGGGACATCTCGACGACCCGGGTACGGGCCTCACCGGGCGTCTGGCGGGAACGGCCGTCCAACTGCCATACCTCGCAGGCGAGCACCGGTGGAGCAAGCAGCGGGCACGCGGTGGCAGGGCTCTTCGTCTGCCTGGTGTAGGCGAGCTTCGCATTCATGAGGAGTGAGCTTCCTTGAAGCGGCCGGAGCTGGTATCCGACTCAAGGCGTCTTGCGGGAGTATGGGCGGCTGGAGGGAACAAGGGCTCCGCTTCCCCCGAACAGCCGGGCCTCCCCGGGGCGGACGCCCGGGTGTTCTGCAGAGCCATCGGCGGCGCTCAGCTGCGATTGGAAGCCGCAGGCCCAGGTGAGTATGCCTGTGCCGATGTCGGAAAATCTCGGTTGCTGCGTGGCTGGGGGCCGGCTGGAGACCACCAGTTTCGTCATGGCTCCACTCCCTCCTTCCCTCATGCGTGTGAGCCGGATTGCGTGCCCTGGAGAGTGAGTGCGCCGAAGGGATGCATCGGAGCCAGGCAAGGGCGTGACCCGTGCATTGGCCGAGAGCGGACAAACCGCTGTGGTGACTGTCGGCGGCGGTTGAACCGTGACCCAGTTTGGTCGGTTGAGTTCTGACCCTCGCGTCGTCGGTGGTCTTGCTCAGTCGTTGCCGGCGGCGGTGG